>CAYTSJ010000206.1:0-4565 GCA_964440385.1 uncultured Pusillimonas sp.
CGGTTTGTCAACAAGCGCGTCGGCATAGACATCAGCGGGTCGAAGTGATGTGCACCGGCTTTTCAAACCCAGCCCTGACGCCAGCGTGTCGAATCGCGCAATTCATGCCAATCAATTAAAGCAGTCTTTTTTGAATAGACCGCTTCTATCTCAACCCATTGAATGGCGGTTTCCGGCGGTTCGGGTTGAATCACTTTGGTCACCAGAAAATGCTTGTTTTTTGCAATGGGAGTTACGGCGGTCCATTTGGTCAAAAGCAGTTTTTTTGGGTGCAGCGGGTTCACAATGTGTTCCTTTGTCAGTGACATCGTCCAGTGCTAAAACAGTTGATCAAGAGTTCAATGGATAGTTTAGTCATGTGCAATCTCGCAGCGTTTCCATGATTTTCCTTTGTCCCGTGATCAAGCGACATTGAAATACAATGAAATACTAATTTAATCGGGTGACCAAAACACAAGAAGACGAATGGCCAAACAACTTACCCCTTCCCATCAGTTCGAGGTTGCACTAAGCGCTGCCGAGTCTGATCCTGTTCTCGATAAAAAAGCAGCCAAAGAACAAATTGCAGACATGCGTGTCGCGTTATTGAAGGCGCAATACGCCCTGCGTGCACAGGCCAGGCAGTCGGTTCTGGTGGTCGTCACCGGGCTTGATGGCGTGGGTAAAGGCAGCTGTATCAACATGCTCAACGAATGGATGGACCCAAGGCATGTAGAAACGCTCGCTTTTGGGGCCCCGGGCCCAGAGCTCGAGGGGGTCCCTCCTTTTTGGCGTTATTGGCGTCATTTGCCAGCCAAGGGGACAACGGGCGTTGTTTTCGGGTCATGGTACCAGCGCTTGTTCGAGGCTATGGCAGAGAAAAAGCCCGATGAAGCGCGGGTCATGAAATTGGCTCACGAAATTCGTGAGTTTGAAACCATGCTTACGTATAACGGTGTTCAAATCGTCAAGTTGTGGTTTCACATGTCAAAAAAAGGTCAGGAAGATCGTGTGGATGCGCTCTTGGCCAACCCCGATACTTCATGGCAGGTTAATCCTATCGACATTGAGGTCAGGAAGAAATTTGATATGGCCAGGTCAATCGGTGCTTTGGCCATGACGCTGACCCACGACAGTTATGCCCCTTGGGTAGTCATTCCTTCGGCAGATGAAAATACCCGTCATTTGTGTACCGGGCAGGCTGTGCTGGCAACCCTTACTCGTGCGCCTCGACCACCCGTCACAGCTTCAGTTCTCGCCAGTGAAACACCGTTTTTGCCTCAAGGTGCAGTGGCTACCAACCCAGCCAGTTCGCAAAGCGCTCGTATTTTATCCCTTAACCAGCTTGACTATACGGTCAAGTTGAAGAAAAACGAATACGAGACCTTGCTGACCCAGTATCAGGCAAAACTGGCGCGCTTGTCACGGGACCCTCGCGCCGCCAATTTTCCTCTGATTCTGGTCTTTGAAGGGCAAGATGCCGCCGGTAAAGGGGGCACAATCCGCCGTGTCACGCATGCCATTGATGCCCGTCAGTATCGGGCGATTCCCATTGCAGCGCCAACTGATGAAGAGTTGGCCAGGCCTTACCTTTGGCGTTTTTGGCGTAAATTGCAATCCAGGGGTCGGGTGTCTATTTTCGACAGGTCTTGGTACGGCCGGGTCTTGGTAGAGCGCGTCGAAGGGTTTGCTGCCGAGGCAGACTGGCGACGCGCCTACACTGAAATCAACCAGTTCGAGCAGCAACTGACTGATTACGGTGCGGTTGTGCTCAAGTTCTGGCTTGCCATTACAAAAGATGAACAGCTGAAACGCTTCAACGAACGTAAGCGCTCGCCCTTCAAGAATTTCAAGATTACCGACGAAGACTGGCGTAACCGCAAGCGCTGGGATGACTACATTGTTGCAGCTGACGACATGTTTCGTGAAACCAGCACCGAGAGCAGCCCGTGGCACCTGATTGCGTCAAACGACAAGAACCATGCGCGTATCGAGGTGTTGCGGACGATCGTCGAGGCCGTTGAAGAGGCGTTTACCCGTTATCCGTCAAGGGGCAGCAATGGGCGTTAAAGGGCTTGTCTTCCGTTTTTTAATGGCATGTTGCCTGGGTATCAGCCTTGCTGGCTGGGCCAGGGCTGATATTCCGCCGCCAGACCTGAAGCAGCCTGCTAAAGTCCGGACATATTTGTACTTTGAAGATATCAACGATATCAGACTCGATTCGGGCACGTTCGATGTGACTGCCCAGTTGGTTCTGAAATGGGCTGATCCCCGTCTGGCCTTCGATGACCCGGACGGCGCTCCCAAAGTATGGTTGGGCGCGCGTGCTGCTCGCCAAATAGAGCAGATCTGGCATCCGGTGCTTGATATCAGCGGGGAAAAGGGCTTGTCGGCATCATCGCTGCAGGCGCTGAAGGTGTACCCCGATGGCACCGTGGTGGCGCGCATCAAGTTTGTGACATCCCCCCGTTTTTTGGGTGAGTTGTCCTATTTTCCCTTTGGCCGGCTGAATCTTGATTTGACCATATCCAGTGTTGGTATGGACTCACGTTACGTCCAGTTTGAACTGGGGCGTCTTGAACCCTCGGATGACCTGCAAAAGCTTGATGCCGTGTTGCACGGCAACTGGTTTCCATTAAAGGCCGGGTGGCAGACCCGGCAAGTCCAGTATCCTGATGTCCCAGGGCTGGAGTTCTCACAGATCAGTGTCAACGTCGAAGTAGAGCATGATTTTCTTGACGGGGTTCACAAAATTCTTTTGCCCATCGGGGTCATTGCTTTGGCTTCCTGGGGTTTGTTGTGGGTTAACTTCACGGTACAGCCGGCTTTTTCCTCCCCGCGTATTGCCGGAATCATTACGCTGATCCTCACCACAATCGCCCTCAAGTTTGTTCTGAATCGCGAGCTGCCTGTGGTTCATTACCTGACTTTATCCGATGTCTTGTTCAACGCCACCATCCTGATGCTGAGCATCGGCATGCTTGTTTCTTGTGCCATAGCGGCGTTGTTTACCGGGGGGAATGTACCCCGGGCTGTAGCGCTGAACACAATGCTCAGGCGTGTCTATCCTTTCATTTTCCTGGTTGTTCTGGTGTTGTCGTGTCTGGTGTTTATTGAATGACAGTTGTTGGTCAGTCGAGTAGCGTCAGGGTGTTCTGGGCCGGGTTTGCGATGGCGCTGCTGGGCGCTATTTGCTTCTCTACCAAAGGGGTGGTGGTCAAGCTGATTTATCAGTATCCGGGCATCGATGCGGTGGGTGTGATCGCTTTGCGCATGCTGTTGTCAGCCCCTTTTTTTATGGTCTTTGCCTTGCTTCAGGCCCGCAAAGCCCGGCGCGGCCAGATTCAACGGTTAACTGCCAAAGACAGTTTACGACTGGTTGCCTTGGGTTTTATCGGGTATTACCTGTCCAGCTATCTGGCATTCGCGGGCTTGCAGTATATTTCTGCCGGACTTGAGCGCGTGGTGTTGTTCCTTTCCCCCAGCTTCGTTTTATTGATTACGGCATTTTATTTCCGTCGACCCATTGCGGTGCGTCAATGGGTGGCTCTTGCGCTTTCGTACGGCGGGGTTGTCTGTGTGTTCCTGAATGATTTGTCATCCAGTGGTGATCATGTGGGCTGGGGGGCGACATTGGTTTTGGGTTCAGCCATGTCGTATGCTGTTTATCTGCTGGGTGCCGGTGAAATCATGGCCAAGGTAGGGGCTACACGCCTGGTGGCTTATGCCATGCTGATTTCCACAGTTTTTTCGCTGATCCAGTTTGTCTGGGTTTATTCGCTGCAGGGTTTGTTTAGCCTGCCTTTGCCCGTTTACTCGCTATCTTTGGTTCATGCCACGGTAAGTACGGTGATGCCCACGCTGCTCATTATGTGGGCAGTCGAGCGTATCGGAGCGCCATTAACCGCTCAACTGGGCCTTATCGGGCCTGTATCGGTGTTGTTCATGGCCTTCTGGTTTCTGGACGAGCAGGTAACGCCTCTACAGTTGGTAGGTACGGTCTTTGTACTGACAGGGGTTGTTGTTCTGGGGTGGCGGTCTGGAGCTTCTGGCAAGCCAGAAAAATAAATTAGGCCGGCATGAAACCGGCCACAGTCTTTAGGTTCAAGTTTTCGTGGGTTTAGGTTCAAGTTTTCGTGGGTCTCAGGTTCAGTTCAGCCATGACCATGGGCTTCTCTGAAGCGCCATGCCAACGATATAGCTAAAAATGACAACTGCGATTAACGCTGCGATCAGCCGTGACGCGGGCGTCTTTCCACGTTTGATTGCGACTGTACCCACCCCGATGTACATAACAAGTGCAACCAGTTTGGCCCAAATCCAGCTCTGATTGAAACCGATGGTCCATGCCATGGCAAGGCCGCATATCAGCAAGATCGTGTCAATCACATGCGGGCTCATGCGAATGAGCTTCTTTTGCAGGGCTGCCGACCCGGTGACCGACCAGTAGGCACGAATAATAAATAACAGCAGGCTTAGGGCGGCAGCCGTTATGTGCAGGTGTTTCAGGGCAATATAAGACATAAGTAACAAGGTTGGGGTCAGTCAGTGCTGAACTCCCAGTTTCCCTTTCCTTTGAGGTTGAG
>CAYTSJ010000207.1:0-4541 GCA_964440385.1 uncultured Pusillimonas sp.
CCATGACGGCGTGCTGTTCCCAGGCTTCCGGGATCATCATCATCATCGCGTGGGCCAGCGAGTAGCCCGACATGACCAGCAGTTCAAGGCAGTTGTCGAAGGTGGCGGTGTCGGACTGGCCTTCGTAGACGATGGGGTAGAGCTTTTTAAGGTCGTCGCCCAGTACGGCCGATTGCATCACGCCTTCGCGGGCGCGCAGCCAGTTGAAGTTGCCTTTGACGGTATTGATTTCGCCGTTGTGGGCGATTAAACGGTAGGGGTGAGCCAGCGGCCAGGCAGGGAAGGTGTTGGTGGAAAAACGCTGGTGGACCAGCGAGACGGCCGACACGGCGCGGGTGTCGGCCAAGTCACGGTAATAGACGCCGACCTGGTTGGCCAGCAGCAAGCCTTTGTAGACCACCGTGCGCACCGATACCGACGGCACGAAATATTCCTGGCCGTGCGCCAGTTTCATGCGGTTGATGGCGTGGCTGGCGGTTTTGCGAATGACGTACAGCTTACGCTCGAGCGCGTCGGGCACCATGATGTCGGGGCCGCGACCAATAAACAACTGGCGGATGACGGGTTCGACGGCACGCACGGTGGGCGACATGGGCATGTCGGTATCAACCGGCACATCGCGCCAGCCCAGAACCACCTGACCTTCGTCGCGCACGGCGCGTTCAAGCTCTTTCTGGCAGGCCAGACGCGAGGCGGTTTCTTTGGGCAGGAACACCATGGCGACGCCGTATTCACCGGGCGGTGGCAGGGTGACGCCTTGGGCGGCCATTTCTTCACGATACAGCGCGTCGGGGATCTGGATAAGAATACCGGCCCCGTCACCCATGAGTTCGTCGGCACCGACGGCACCCCGGTGGTCGAGGTTTTCAAGGATTTTCAGCCCTTGCTGAATGATGGCATGGCTTTTTTTACCTTTGATGTGGGCGACAAAGCCGACACCGCAGGCGTCGTGTTCATTTTGCGGGCTGTACAGACCTTGTGCCTTGGGCAAACCGATGCGGGTGGCATCGATGGCCACTTCGGAGGCAGCCGGTTGGGCAGGACGTTGAGACATGAAGGGGCTCCTGAGAAGGGTGCGCTGCGATAACACTGCCAAGCCGCCTTGGCTGGACGCGCGCACGTCACCGTGACCTGACTAAGGTAAAGGGGTTTTTCTTCAGGCGCAAGATTTATTAAAAAGGGTGCGTCCCTAATTAATTTAATCTACTGTATTGTTTTAATTAAATAGGGACATATTTATTTAATTGATTTGTTGTATTTTTATTTTTATAAAAAGAAGGGTTTTGATTATTTAATTAGGGACGGTCTTTTGAAAAATAATGTTTAAAACAGCATTTTGATACAGAAAAAGTGAGTTTTTTACATCGCGTGAAGACGGGTTGTTGCACACCCAATGTGCTTTTTCGACGGGCTGGTGCACGCTGACAGACCTGAATCAGGCGGTCTGGGTCAGCGTCTGAGGTTTCAGGGCCGTTTTATTCCGGCACCGTTTGTTTGCGCGGCCTGCCTCTGGGCGCGGGGGTGACCCGGCGTGAGGCCTGCTGGCTTAATGTGTGTAAAAAAGCGTCGTCGCCCAGGGCCCATTGCCCAAAAAGGGCAGCTTCAAGACGTTGCCGTTGGTTGCTGCCCAGGCCTTCTGCCAGACGTTTTCGGTAAACCGCCTGCCGGTCAAACGGGGTGTTGCCCAGTTGCCAATAGTCAGGGTGGTCATTGGCCCAGGTGTGGGGCTGAAGGTTCAGGCCGGTGTGATAACACGCAGAGGACCAGGGCCAGGATTCGGCCTGTTCGACATATCCTTGTTGCACCGGCAGCGAGTCTAGCCACACCAGGGCAGGAAGTACCCATAGGCCGGGCTGTATCAGGGCGCTGCGATAGCGGTTGTCAAAGACACGGCCCGATGCCAGGCGCGTTGCAAAGCGACGCCCGATCGCCTGGACCAGGCGTGAGACGCCGTGACGCGTAGCGGGTGTGGCCAGCAGCACCAGGTGGTCATACAGCAAGGCCCAGCCGTGAACAGTGACCTGATGCTCAAGCGCGCATTCGCGCAGCCAGGTGGCCAATTGGTTGAGGGGGGCCAGCGGTGCAGGGTCGGCCGGATTGGCCAGCGGATGCGCGAACCTGGCCTGGACCAGCTGGGGAACATCGGGGGCATACAGGCGGGCAAGACGGGCCATGATCGGTGGGGGCTGCGAGATTGAAGCGGTTTGTAATGGGGCGCAGTACCAGCTTATTGCATAATAAGGGCCCCTGCAATTGAAGCACCGTTTTGAATTGCAGCGAATATTGAACAGCATAGGCTTGGCGTATGCGCCAGAAGAACCACCCCCAACAGGAGTCATCATGAAAACAAGAGCAGCCGTAGCCTGGAAAGCAGGTGCGCCGTTAACCGTCGAAACTGTCGATCTGGCCGGCCCCAAAGAAGGCGAGGTCTTGGTCGAGATCAAGGCCACGGGGATTTGTCATACCGATTACTACACCCTGTCGGGGGCTGACCCTGAAGGTTTGTTCCCGGCGATTCTGGGCCATGAGGGTGCTGGTGTGGTGGTTGATGTAGGCCCTGGCGTTAAATCTCTGAAAGCCGGTGATCACGTGATTCCGTTGTATACCCCGGAATGCCGTCAGTGCAAATCGTGTCTGTCGCGTAAGACCAATCTGTGTACGGCCATTCGTGCGACGCAGGGCAAGGGGCTGATGCCCGATGGCACGTCGCGTTTCACCATTGATGGCAAGCCGGTTTTCCATTACATGGGGACGTCTACGTTCGCCAACCATATTGTTGTACCTGAAATTGCGCTGGCCAAAATCCGCGAAGACGCGCCGTTCGACAAGGTGTGCTACATCGGCTGCGGCGTGACGACCGGCATTGGTGCTGTGCTGTTCACGGCGAAGGTGGAAGCGGGGGCCAATGTGGTGGTGTTTGGTTTGGGCGGGATTGGCCTGAATGTGATTCAGGGCGCCAAAATGGTGGGGGCGAACAAGATCATCGGTGTTGATTTGAACCCCGCCCGCGAAGCGATGGCCCGCAAGTTCGGCATGACGCATTTTGTGAACCCCAGCGAGGTCGAGAACGTGGTCGACCACATTATTCAATTGACGGACGGTGGCGCTGACTATTCGTTTGAATGCATTGGTAATACCAAGGTGATGCGTCAGGCGCTTGAGTGCTGCCATCGCGGTTGGGGGCAGTCGATCATTATTGGTGTGGCCGAGGCCGGTGCCGAGATCTCGACGCGTCCGTTCCAGCTGGTGACGGGTCGTGAATGGAAGGGGTCGGCATTTGGTGGCGCCCGTGGCCGTACCGATGTGCCAAAGATTGTTGACTGGTATATGGACGGCAAGATCAATATTGATGATCTGATTACGCACAAGCTGAGTCTTGACCAGATCAACGAGGGCTTTGACCTGATGAAGCAGGGCAAGTCGATTCGTTCGGTGGTGATGTACTGATGTGTTTGCGCTGTGGCGTATTTACGGGGATGTTTTCTGTGGCTGAACTTCAACTGACCAGCGAGCACCGTTGTTTTGGCGGTGTGCAGCGTTTTTACAGGCATGCGTCCAGCGCGATTGGCCTGCCAATGGCATTTTCGGTGTTTGTCCCGGCGCAAGCCGCGTCGGGAAAAGTGCCGGTACTGTTTTATTTGGCGGGTTTGACGTGTACGGAAGAGACTTTCATGATCAAGGGCGGTGCGCAGCGGTTTGCGGCGCAGCACGGGATTATGTTGGTAACGTGCGATACGAGTCCGCGTGGCGCGGGTGTGCCTGGCGAAGATGATGATTGGGACTTTGGCACGGGTGCGGGGTTTTATCTTGACGCAACTCAGGAGCCCTGGGCGACGCATTACCGCATGGAAAGTTATGTGGTGGATGAGCTGTTCGAGATTGCAACAACGCAGTTGCCGGGGGATGCGCAGCGGGCGGGTATTTTCGGGCATTCGATGGGCGGTCATGGGGCGCTGGTGCTGGCGCAGCGTCATCGTCCTCAGTTCAAGTCGGTGTCGGCGTTTGCGCCGATTGCTTCGCCAACGCAGTGTCCTTGGGGACATAAGGCGTTTGGGGGGTATTTGGGGGCTGACGAGTCCACTTGGGCAGGGTATGACGCGTCGGTGCTGATGGCGCATTCGTCGTGTCCGTTTCCGAACGGGATTCTGGTGGATCAGGGGCTGGCGGATGGCTTTCTTGAGAAGCAGTTGAATCCTGAGGCGTTCGAGGCGGCGTGTGCGAAGGCGGGGCAGCCGCTGACGTTACGGCGCCATGAGGGGTATGACCACGGGTATTACTTTATTTCGACGTTTATGGAAGACCATATCCGGTTTCATGCGGAGCGGTTGTAGGGGGGGTGTGCCTGTTGGTGCGTGGATTGTCTTGGTTCGCGGCGCTGGCGGAGCGGGGGTGAGTGCTGCGGGACAGAGCCCGGCCCCGTTGGGGCTTCCCGCCTTGCGGGCCGTGGCCGAGGCGGGCGCTAAACTCGCCGGCTCGACCCGGTGGGTCGAAAGCGCCGGCTCAGACACCGCGCCCATGCCTCCTCGGCCACGACCCGCAAG
>CAYTSJ010000208.1:0-4511 GCA_964440385.1 uncultured Pusillimonas sp.
GTCTGATTATCTGAATAATGCCGATAACCTATAATTGTTAACCGTTATTTGCATAGCAAATCATTATGGATTCCCGCGTACTGGAGTGCTTCCTGAGGGTTGCCGAACTTGGCAGCATCAACCGTGCCGCCGTCGATCTGAACATGTCGCAACCAGCCCTTTCCCGTCAGATCGCCGGGCTTGAACACGAAATGCAGGTGCAACTGTTTTCGCGATCGCAGGGTGGCGTGAAACTGACCGATGCCGGCAAGCTTCTGGCTGACCGGGTCAGACCCTTGCTACGGCAATTCTCGATACTCAAGGCTCAAGTCGGCGAGCGTGCGGCGGGGCTGTTGTCGCTGGGCATCCCGCCATCATGGCAAGAGGTGTTCACCCCGAGCTTTCTGGCCACCTTGCTGGGTGACTACCCTAACGTTTCATTGAAAATATTCGAGAATGTCAGCCACATCCTGCGTGACCAATTGCTTGCCGGCTCGCTTGATCTGGCGGTCGTGCCTTTTGAACAAGCCCCACCCAACGGATACCGCCAGACCCTTTTGTTACGTGAACCCCTGATAGTCTTAGGCAACCGGAATGCAAAGTTTGATACCGGTGCAGAGCAACCGATCGAGGTGCTTGATCAGGAAAAGCTTGTATTACCAGGAAGGCCTAACGTCTTGCGCACTCAAATCGAAAATACACTGATACGTCGCGGGCTTAAATTCAGCATTGGCGTAGAGACCGATACGCTAAGACTATGCATGGAACTTGCCCGCCAGGGCGCCGGGCTGACCATCGTGCCGGCATGTGCAGCTTACGAATACCCCATGGCCGAAGACATCAAATGGGCCCCCCTGAAAGGCCAATACCTGACCTGGGCGCTATTTGAAAATGAAGCTCGATCGCACTCACCTGCCGTTCAGGAAGGACGTCGGCTGTTTCTGAAAACCCTGAAAACCCAACTGGCTAAAGGCCACTGGTTTGGCGCAGAAGATCTGACAAAAGCGCTTAAAACTACGTAAGTTAATTTATTTTGAAATTTTCAGAATAATGTACTGGCCTTCTTGCCGGGCTGCGGTAAAGGTCACTTTGTCTCCCGGACCGACCCCCGTCAGCAGCGCCGGATCAATTTTGTAAACCAGTGTCATTGCCGGCAAATCAAGCTCGGCAATGGCACCATGCCGGATCGTGATTTTGCCTTGGGTCGCATCCACCCTTCTGACCTCGCCTGACGCTGTGGCAGTTTGTGCCACGGCAGGAGTCACCGCCGTCATTAAGGGGGCAGCAAATACGGCCAGTACCGCCGCAGTCAGATTGCGATTCAGTCCTGTCATGGTTTTCTCCGTATCACACCCATTCAAAACGCTATAGTAACAACCCCGGGCACGACGCTGCCCCTGTCATGACCCATTTGAGCCCGAGAACCATGAGTAACCGTTTATCAGTCATTGCCACACGTACCGGCGACGATGGCACCACCAGCCTGGGCGATGGCTCACGCATTGACAAAGACGCCCCCCGTATTGCAGCCTTGGGCGATGTAGATGAACTGAACAGCACCATCGGCCTCTGGCGCTGTGAAACGCTGCCTGACCCCATCGATACGCTACTGGCAAAAATACAAAACAACCTGTTTGATATGGGTGCAACCCTGTGTATTCCGGGTTATGAAACCATCACTGAAGAACACGTTCAGTTGCTTGACGAGGCCCTGCAGCACTACAACCAGCAGCTTCCGCCCTTAAAGGAATTCATTATCCCCGGCGGAAACCGCCCATCGGCACTGGCTCATATGGCACGTACGATTTCCCGTCGTGCCGAACGTTCGGTCATTGCGCTGCACCGCCAGGAGCCCGTCAGTAACCCTGTGCGCCAATACCTGAACCGTTTGTCTGACTTGTGTTTTGTATTGGCACGCACATTAAATCGACAAGACCAGTTATGGGAAAGAAACTAATGACTGATCGCCCTTGACCCTTAACTGGCCACACCGGCCGCATGGGCCTGCACATCGGCATGGTACGAAGAACGAACCATGGCACCCACGGCCGCGTGGGTAAAGCCCATGGCATAGGCTTCGCGCTCGAACATGGCGAAGGTATCGGGGTGAACGTAGCGCAGCACAGGCAAGTGGTGCTCGGAAGGCTGCAGGTACTGCCCGATGGTTAGCATGTCAACATTGTGGGCGCGCATATCACGCATAACCTGCAAGATTTCTTCATCGGTTTCGCCCAAGCCCAGCATCAGACCCGACTTGGTCGGGACATCGGGATGCTGCGCCTTGAATTCAGCCAGCAACTTGAGCGAGTGATGATAATCGGAGCCTGGGCGGGCCTGTTTGTAAAGACGTGGCACCGTTTCCAGGTTGTGGTTCATGACATCGGGCGGGCATTCGTTCAGAATGCCCAGCGCACGTTCAAGACGCGCCCGGAAATCAGGCACCAGAATCTCGATGCGGGTGGCTGGCGAAAGCTCGCGCACCTTGCGAATACATTCAACAAAGTGGGCTGCGCCACCATCGCGCAGGTCGTCGCGGTCAACCGAAGTAATCACCACATAAGACAATTTCAGCGCCGCGATGGTGCGGGCCAGATTCAAGGGCTCGTTGACATCAAGCGGGTCTGGGCGGCCATGACCAACGTCGCAGAAAGGGCAACGACGGGTGCACTTGTCACCCATGATCATGAACGTAGCCGTACCTTTGCCAAAGCACTCGCCAATATTCGGGCAAGACGCCTCTTCACAGACCGTATGCAGATTATGCTCGCGCAAGATACGCTTGATGTCGTAGAAACGCGAACCCGGTGCCGCCGCCTTGACCCGGATCCAGTCCGGCTTCTTGAGGCGCTCGACCGGCACAATCTTGATCGGGATACGCGAAGTTTTCGCTTCGGATTTTTGCTTTTGGGTAGCGTCGTAAGCGGCGGGAGCCTGGCCAGCGACCTGATCTGAAGTAGACATATGCCGTTTGGGTCGTAGCCCGCAGGCCACGACTTCATGAATGGGTAAAAACCTTATTCTAGCGCGGTGCCAATCGCAAGCCCAGGCAAACCCGTGCGCTGCGCGTGGGTTTGAGATTCAGTTCGAGCCGAAAACGCTTCGAGCAGGCGCTGTGCCAGCACATTGCCGACATCGGTTACCGTTGCGACCGTACCACAAGAAGCAAGGTCTACCGTGCGCAAACCGGCATAGCCACAAGGGTTGATCCCCTGAAAAGGCGACAAATCCATGCCCACATTCAGGGCGATACCATGGTAAGCACACCCACGGCTGATTTTGACCCCCAGCGCGGCAATCTTGGCCAGCTCGGCAGGGGCCAAGGGCAAGGTGCTTGCAGGATCACGGGGCCAGGGAACATACACGCCTGGCGCCCCCGCCTTTCGGCATGCATCGGGGATACCCAGCTCGGCCAGAACATCGATCACCACCGCCTCAAGCAACTCGACATATTCTTTGACGAACAGACCGAGGCGGCGCAAATCAACCAGACAATAAGCGACGACTTGCCCGGGCCCATGATACGTCACCTGCCCGCCTCGATCAGTTTTGATCAGGGGAATCTGCCCTGGATTCAGGACATGTTCGGGCTTGCCCGCCTGCCCCAAGGTATAAACAGGGGCGTGCTCGACCAGCCAGATTTCATCAGGCGTGTCAGGTTGCCGTTCGGCTGTAAACGTTTTCATGGCCTGCCAGGTGTCGAAATACGGCACCGGACGCGGCCACCACCGCACCTGCATCACAATACAATCGAAACCATTTCATGGCCATGCAGGGCGCGATACAAAGCATCCAGCTGCTCGCGCGAAGTGGCCGTTACCGTAAAGGTCAGACCAATGTAAGTGCCGCTACGGCTGGGACGCATCTCGACCGTGGCCGGATCAAACTCAGGGTCGAAATCAAGCACAACGGCTGTCAGGATCTGGGCAAAGTCAGGGTGCGACTTGCCCATGACCTTGATCGGAAACTGGCTGGGGTATTCGATAAGGGACTGTTCAGGGGGAATTTGTGGCATGGACATTACAGGGCCTCTAGTGTTTGGTCATAGGCCTTACGCAACACCTTGTAGACCGGGCCTGGCACACCCGAACCCACGGGCCGGCCATCAAGGGTCACGATGGGCAACACTTCTTTGGTCGCTGAAGACAGCATAAGTTCATCGGCTGTTTCAACTTCGTGCCGACTGACGGGCCGGGACTCAAACGGAATGCCGGCCTTTTTCGCCAGGGCTTCAAGGAACCGGTAACGCACCCCTTCAAGAATCAGATGATCAGGCTCGGGGGCCAGCAACACACCGCTCTTGACCACCCAGATATTAGAGGATGACCCCTCGGATAAAAAGTCGTCGCGAAACTGGATAACTTCGTCAACACCCGCCTCGACCGCCGCTTGCTTGGCCAGCACATTCCCCAATAAAGAGACCGACTTGATATGGCAGTACAGCCAACGTACATCGGGCAGGGAAATGGTTGACACCCCCTTTTCGCGTTGCGCTGTCGAGGGGCGCTTGAACGGAGACACCATACAAAATACCG
>CAYTSJ010000209.1:0-4498 GCA_964440385.1 uncultured Pusillimonas sp.
GGTGTAAGTGCTGTGGTAGACAGGGTTGCGTCGCATGGTGATGCGATCTACTGTGAAAACCGGGAACCAGTCTTGTTCGTTGTAGTAGCCCGTGTGATCACCGTACGGGCCTTCAAGTGCGACTTCGTATTGATTCGATTTTGGCGGGTTTACGCCTTCGGGCACCTGCGGTGTGATGGCGTCGGGGTGGTCTGCAGGCAAGATATGCCCTTCAAGCACGATTTCAGCATAGGCAGGGACTGACAGGTCGCTGCCTATGGCTTGGGTCAGTTCAGTGCGCGACCCGCGCAATAAGCCGGCAAACTGATATTCAGAAAGGCTGTCGGGCACCGGGGTGACAGCCCCCAGGATGGTGGCCGGGTCGGTGCCCAGCGCTACGGCAATCGGAAAGGGCTTTCCGGGGTTGGCCAGGGCATGATCCCGGAAATCGAGTGCGCCGCCACGGTGTGACAGCCATCGCATGATCAGTTTGTTGCGGCCAATCAGTTGTTGGCGATAGATGCCCAGGTTTTGCCGCTTGGCGTTCGGGCCGCGCGTAATGACCAGACCCCAGGTCAGTAACGGTGCGATGTCACCTGGCCAGCAATGCTGCAACGGGATGGCATTCAGATCGACATCTTTGCCTTCAAGCACGATATCCTGACAGGGCGCACTTTTGATGTTTTTGGGGCTCATGTCCCATAGGGCAGACTTGAGCATCGACACTTTGGCGATGGCATCCCGAAAGCCTTTGGGCGCTTCGGGTTCACGCAGTGAGGCCAGAAGTTCACCAATGTCGCGTAATGCGCTGACGTCTTGGGCGCCCATGCCCAATGCTACGCGCCGTGGGGTACCAAACAGATTGGTGAGTACCGGCATTTTGGCTGGCGCATCGTTATGTGTTGCATGTTCGAAAAGCAGCGCAGGGCCTTGGCTGCGTAGCACCCGGTCGCTGATATCGGTCATCTCAAGTCGTGTGGATACGGCGGGCTTGATACGTTTAAGTTCGCCAATGGCTTCGAGTTGCGTTATAAAGTCGCGTAAATCACGATATTTCAAAAGACTCTCCAGGCAATGCCCACAATGCATATTGGTTCGGGCGCGGCGCTTGGCCGTGCTCTGCTTAGTTTACGTCACCCGCTCAGCGAGCTGGTGCATCTGTGCGCCATATACCTGGGGCTTGCAGTACTGGTTACCGTGGCACTCAGTGTCACGGTGCCCGCGCTTCGAGAGCAAACCCGCGAAATACATACGGCTTTGCTGGCCAGTTTGAAACCAGCGGCGTTGCAGGAAGATGTGTTTGGAGTGCCAGGTCGACGTTTCTCAACTGACCGGTTGTTGTCAGAGAAGCGTGACAACGCGGCTGCCAATGCGGTTGTTGACGGAAATACGCCTTTTTCTCAAGTCCTGGCCGACTCTGATTCGTTCGCTATCCCTGGCGTCAGCCGGGCGCAGGGTCAGGCCCTGCGAAGCTACATTGCACGTAAATATACGATTGCTCACAAAGCGGCCGGTGTTCTTATCCAGAACGTTTTTGCCGTGTCTAAAGAGCTCGATATCGACCCTCAATTGGTGTTGGCAGTCATTGGTATCGAGTCGCGTTACAACCCGTTTGCAGAAAGCGCTGTTGGTGCACAGGGTCTGATGCAAGTCATGCCGCGCGTGCACAAGGACAAGTTCGAACAATTTGCCGATGGCATAGATGCCGCACTCAATCCCCTGGCAAACATTCAGGTTGGCTCTCGCATCTTGAGTGATTGCATCAAACGACGGGGCTCTGTTCAGGGGGGGCTTGCTTGTTATGTGGGCGCAACAGGTCCTGGTGACAACGGCTACGGTGCGAATGTGTTGGCTGAACGCCGCCGCATTGCACTGGCCTCAGGCATTCCGCTTCGGCAATAAGCACACCACCCTCAGCGCGATAAAAGTTTGGCCATTCTTGCAATGGCTTCTTCCAGGCGATTCAGCCCCAGTGTGTAAGAAAATCGCAGCATGTGTTTGGCATGATGTGGGCCGAAGTCACGCCCCGGCACGGCGGCAACATGAGCCTCGGTGAGCAAGCGTTGCGAGAAATCATTGCTGTCCTGGCTATGCTGGCGGATATCGGCATAAACATAAAACGCACCGTCTGGCACAACGGGTACCACCAGGCCCAGTTTTTGCAGCTCGGGCAGCAGGTAATGCAAGCGTTGTTCGAAGGACAAGCGCCGATTCTCGTAGATATGCAGCACTTCCGGCTCAAAGCAGCTGAGGGCGGCATGCTGGGCCAGGCTCGGTGCACAGATGGTCAGGTTGGCCGCAAGTTTGTCCAGCGCAGGGATCATGGCGGCAGGGGCAATCATCCATCCCAGTCGCCAGCCCGTCATGTGGAAGTACTTCGAGACGCTGTTAATGATGATGATCTCATCATCGAGGGCGAGCGCGCTTTGCGGTTTTTCGGCGTAATAAAGTCCAAGATAAATTTCATCCATGATGATGAAACCAGCCCGTTTTCTGACTTCGGCCACTAATTCTGCCAACTCGGCAGATGAAATGCGTGTGCCTGTCGGGTTGCTGGGTGATGCAATCAGTACGCCACGAGTCGCCGGCCCCCAGTGCTGCCTGACGTCTTCCGCAGACAGTTGAAAACGTTTTTCCGGGGTGGAGGGTATGAGTCGTGGGCGTCCACCTGCAGCAATCACAAAGTTCTGGTTCGCCGGGTAAGACGGGTCGGGTAAAAGCACTTCATCACCCGGGTTGATCAAAGCCAGTGTGGCTAGCATCAAGGCGCCGGACGCGCCGGCAGTAATCGCTACCCGCGCCGGATCGACTGGCGCATTGAAATGGGTGGCGTACCAGTCTGCAATGGCCTCGCGCAATGCGGACAGGCCCAAAGGGGGCGTGTATGCAGACAACCCCGCTTTTGATGCGCGGTTCAGTGTTTCGACAACCTGTGGCGGCGCTGTAAAGTCAGGCTCGCCAATGCCAAGGCTGATGACATCATGACCTTGAGCGCTGAGCGCATTGGCTTGTTTGAACAGTTCTACGGCGTAGAATGGCAAGACATCGTTGCACCGTTGGGCCAGTTTTGGCATAGTGGATCTCTGCAGTTGGCGCGGCCACAGCAGCGCTCAAGTCAATCAAATCGTTATTAAATCTCAGAAAGCGGTTCAAAGGAAATTGGTCATGGAGTCAGCATCCCGTCGCGCCTTTTTTACGGGTCGTCGCGCGTCGTCTGCGTCAGTGTGGGGGCAGTTCAGCCAGCGCCTGCGGCGTGTCGTGGCGGGAGCTTTCCATGACGATGGTGAATACAACGGGTTTGGACGAGGGCGTTTGCTGGTGAGTGGCCCTGCTGATGTCCGTCATGCCCGAGATCTGTGTGCGGAACACGGGGTGGTGCTCGTGCTCGACGGGGTTGATTATCCGTCCTTTCCGGTCGGGCAGTCCGTTTTACGGGTAGATCCTGCACCTGCTATGGCACAGTGCCAGCCCATGCCCGATGCGCCAGATCTCTGGTTCGTGCAGCCCGGATGTACTGTGGGTGAACTTCAGCAGGCCGGGTTGCCTCAGTTTGCTGATTTCCCAAGCTATCTCAGTGTGGCGGCCTGTATTGCAGACCGCACCTTGATGAACTGGCCGACAGGTCAAACCTGGCGATCCGGACTTTCAATGGCTTCAGTCGTGCTGGCCGATGGTTCCACCGGTGTGCTGGGGGCGTTTGGCCCTGAGAACAGACAGCCATTAGCGACAATGACATTGCAAACGCTCATCCCTGGTTTGTTCAGGCTGGCGGCAGATGTTGCGGCTGTCGACTGCCTTCAGTCCGGGTATTGGCCGGGGCGCTACCGCCTTGATGCGCTGAGTCCGCAATCAGGCCGAACTGTCAACTTGTCACATCTATTGCTGGGCCATGGAGGGGATCTGGCCTGGGTCGACTGGATGGTGTTTCATGCTGTACCCAACCCGGTAACGCCGCCGGTCTTGCAAGGCTGGGGTCAGGCGACCGGGAGAGAATCCGACCTGTGGTACACCGCGCAGGGTCTTGATCTTCAGGTTAAAGGGATGTTCGACCCGTGTGGTATTTTTCCTCATCCGGGTCAAGAGCTCTGAGTTTTATGTTGTGTAAATAGTGCCTTTCATCGCCCCGTATGCGGTTATCCGGGGCTAGAATGATCATCCACTGTCGTTTTTTCCTAAGAGTAAAAAGTTATGGAAGAAAACCTTCGCAAGGCCGCGCTCGAGTATCACGAGAAAGGCCGTCCCGGGAAAATCGCTGTCACGGCTACCAAGCAGCTGTCCAATCAGCGCGATCTGATGCTGGCGTACTCCCCTGGTGTGGCCGCAGCCTGTGAAGAAATTGTGGCTAATCCGCAGAACGCACGGCGCTACACCGCGCGCGGTAATCTTGTGGGGGTCATTACTAACGGGACTGCTGTTCTAGGGCTCGGTAATATCGGCGCCCTGGCCTCCAAGCCTGTCATGGAAGGCAAGGGCGTTCTGTTCAAGAAGTTCTCGGGTATCGATGTGTTCGACATCGAAA
>CAYTSJ010000210.1:0-4493 GCA_964440385.1 uncultured Pusillimonas sp.
TACCACCCAAGGCAGTTACAGCCGCTTCAACAAACTCCCGGGTGCTTTGTGCCTGCGACAGGTCGGCACCAATAAAAAACGCCTTGACGCCAAACTCTTGCTCGATGGACAAGCGCTCTTTTTCAATGGCCTGCGGGTCACCAAACCCGTTGATAACCACATTGGCCCCTTGGGCGGCCAATGCCCTGGCAATCCCTAAACCAATGCCGCTGGTTGACCCGGTGACGACTGCGCGCTTGCCTGACAGCATACTGCTCCCCTGTTTGAGATGACTGAAGAATAAATCGGTTGTGAACAGGTCTGTATTCTATAAGACTTGAGTTCAAGGGGCGCATGTGTGGCCTGTGCAGTTTTTTATCTGATCTGCTAGAATAGCGGTCTTGCTGGTTATGACCGCAACCCGGACAGGTGGCAGAGTGGTCGAATGTACCTGACTCGAAATCAGGCGTACGTGCAAGCGTACCGTGGGTTCGAATCCCACCCTGTCCGCCACACAGCCAGTATTTAAGCGCCTCTTGGGGCGCTTTTTTATTTTTACCCACCACCCAACACATTGCTTGCGCGGCCACTAGCCTTGGCGTTTTACATGCTGTTCTGAGGGCTGGTAATAATAAAATCAGGATTAGACGCATGCAACCCTCGAATAGGTCAAGTTGGTGAAGAGTGCGCTAGTGTGAACGCACTCTACCTTGACTCGATTCACCGCCTGCATTACCTAAACCCGCTCCTTTGCCGGATAGCGCGAAGGTATAGGAAGACCTGATTATCCAGCAAAGTGCCGACCCGCGTTGATGCGACGCAAGCGGTCTTAATGGTTCGTATCGACGCACACGATATGTGGCACTCGGGGCCATCACACTTTGCAGCCGAATGAAAAGGTTCACAGTTAGTGCCCGCTTAACCCGCTACTTTCAGAGGCAATGACTTATCTGGCGGCGATGTAGAGGATCCATGTTTTATATTGAGTTTTTGGAATCTGTTTTGTAACTATTTTTCCATGATCTGACTCAGATCAAACAAAATGTCACGAAACACGGTTAGGATCACGGCTTTCCAGGTCTGATCCAAACACTCAAAATAAGAGGCCATACCCCATGTCTGTCACCCTTGAACCCGTCAAGCCCATACCTGCGCTGACTTCAGTTGCCGTCACGCTGATACTCTGGTTTCTGATACCCGCGCCCGAAGGCGTCACAGAAAATGCCTGGCATCATCTGGCGTTATTCGTTGGCACCATTACTGCCATCATCACCAAGGCTCTGCCGATTGGGGCCGTATCAATCATTGCGATTGCCCTGGTCGCTATCACCGGAACCACCAACCCGGGCAAGCCTGCTGCTGCACTGGCTGATGCCTTGAGCGGGTTTTCAAACAGCCTGATCTGGTTGATCGGTATCTCGATCATGATTTCGATCAGCTTGACCAAAACCGGGTTGGGTGCCCGTATTGGCTACCATTTGATTGCCCTTTTCGGGAAACGCACTCTGGGCATTGCTTATGCGTTGGCTTTTACAGAAACGATTCTGGCGCCGGTCACCCCCAGCAATACCGCCCGCGGGGGCGGCATCATTCACCCGATCATGAAATCGGTCGCTGACAGTTTTGGCTCGAAGCCGGAAAAAGGGTCTACCGAAAAAATCGGTCGATACCTGGCATTGGTGAACTACAACACTAACCCCATCACATCCGCCATGTTTATCACGGCCACCGCACCCAATCCATTGATTGTGAGCCTGATCGCAGCAGGGACAGCACTTTCTTTTGAGCTCAGCTGGACCACCTGGGCGATTGCGGCTTTTGTGCCTGGTATCGTGTCATTGCTGTTAATGCCGCTGGTGATTTACTTCATGTACAAGCCAGAAATTACCAAAACTCCCGATGCGCCAGATTTCGCCAAAGCCGAACTTGCCAAACTGGGCCCGCTGTCACTGGCAGAAAAAGTCACCCTCGGGGTGTTTGGCTTGTTACTGTTCATGTGGGCAGGCGTACCGGCCATGCTGTTTGGAAAAGCTTTCACGATTGACCCCACCACCGCTGCTTTCATTGGCCTGTCAATCTTGCTGCTGACTGGCGTACTGCAGTGGGACGAGGTCCTGAAAAACAAAGGGGCCTGGGACACGGTCGTCTGGTTTGCCGCACTCGTCATGATGGCCAGCTTCCTGGGCAAACTGGGCCTGGTCTCGTGGCTGGCTAAAGCCGTGGGAGCCGGCATAACCAGCCTGGGTGTCGGCTGGGTGCTGGGTATGCTGATTTTAGTGCTGGTTTATGTGTACACCCACTACTTCTTTGCCAGCACAACTGCCCATATTACCGCCATGATGGCCGCCTTCCTGACCGCTGGTATTGCACTAGGCGCGCCCCCTGCTTTGCTGGCCCTGACACTGGCGTTCTCATCTTCGCTCATGATGTCGCTAACCCACTATGGCACAGGCACCGCCCCCATCATTTTCGGCTCCGGCTACGCCACGCTGGGTGAATGGTGGAAAACAGGTTTTGTCATGAGCGTCGTCAACCTGGCGGTATGGTTCTACATCGGCGGAGCCTGGTGGAAATTGCTTGGGTACTGGTAAATCACCCGCCGGGGCTGCGACTTCATCTTGACGCCATGCCGCAGCCCGACATCTGACATACGATTTCAATAATCATGACCATAAAAAAACCGCCCATGAATACCGTTTAAAAACAGTTTTCATGGGCGGCTGTGCAGACTTGCTACTGTGCTTTAGCAAATTGAACGGCGGGTACTGCGCTGAACGTGTCGCCCGTTACAGCCATCAAGCCGCAACAGGCGTTTTTCAGATCATCAACCGAGAGTGGCAATGGCTGCGTTCAGCGTTGCGCTGGGGCGCATGGCCGCGTCAATCTTGGCCTTGCTGGCCCGGTAATAACCACCGATATCGACCGGTTTACCCTGGTTGGCGCCGAGTTCAGCCACGATTTTGGCTTCGTTTTCGGCCAAGGCCTTGGCAACCTGAACAAACTTCGATTGCAGTTCAGCATCAACGGTTTGTTCCGCCAACGCCTGTGCCCAGAACATGACCAGATAGAAGTGGCTGCCACGGTTATCCAGGCCACCGACTTTACGATCGGGCGAACGATTTTCGTCGAGGAAACGACCTGTAGCGCGATCAAGGGTATCGGCCAGTACTTTGGCTTTGGGGTTGTTGTAGCTGTTGGCCAGGTGTTCAAGTGAAGCCGCCAACGCCAGGAACTCACCCAGAGAATCCCAACGCAAGAAGCCTTCTTCAACAAATTGCTGAACGTGCTTGGGTGCGGAGCCACCGGCACCGGTTTCGAACAAGCCACCACCGGCCATCAGGGGTACGATCGATAACATCTTGGCGCTGGTTCCCAGCTCCATGATGGGGAACAAGTCGGTCAGGTAGTCACGCAGTACGTTCCCTGTGACGGAAATAGTGTCTTTACCCTGACGAATACGGTCAAGTGAGAACAAGGTGGCCTCAACCGGCGTCATGATGTGGATTTCAAGGCCGTTGGTGTCGTGATCTTTCAGGTAACGCTGTACTTTGGCAATCAGTTGGGCATCGTGACCACGCTGGGGGTCAAGCCAGAACACGGCAGGTGTGTTGCTCAGACGTGCACGGTTAACCGCCAGTTTGACCCAATCTTGAATCGGAGCATCTTTGGTCTGGCACATGCGCCAGATATCACCGGCTTGCACTTCATGCTCAATCAGGGTGTTGCCGGTGGTGTCCAGCACTCGGACTACGCCATCCGCAGGAATCACGAACGTCTTGTCATGCGAACCATACTCTTCAGCCGCCTGGGCCATCAAGCCCACGTTAGGCACGCTACCCATAGTGGCCGGGTCAAACGCGCCATTGCGTTTGCAGTCTTCAATTACCGCCTGATAAACGCCGGCGTAGCAACGGTCGGGAATAACCGCTTTGGCATCTTGCAGCTTGCCTTCGGCATTCCACATTTTGCCCGAGTCACGGATCATGGCAGGCATGGAAGCATCCACAATGACGTCGCTAGGCACATGCAGGTTGGTAATGCCTTTGTCGGAGTTGACCATGGCCAATGCAGGCAGCACTTTGTAGGCCGCATCAATGTCGGCCTTGATGGCGTCTTGTTGCGCTGCAGGCAGATCGCCCAGACGGGCGTACAGGTCACCGATACCGTTGTTGGGATTGAAGCCGATTTGCTTCAGCGCGTCGGCATGTTTGGCCAATACGTCTTTGTAGAACACCGACACCACATGACCGAACAGCACCGGATCAGATACCTTCATCATGGTGGCTTTCAAGTGAACCGAGAACAACACACCCTGTTGCTTGGCATCTTCGATTTGCGCCTGCAGGAAGCTGCGCAGCTTGGCAGCAGACATGACAGAGGCGTCGATGACTTCGCCCGCCTTAAGCGATGTCTTGGCTTTCAGGACAGTTTTGCTGCCATCTTTGGCGGTCAGTTCGATCTTGACATCACCCGCCTGCTCAACCGTAACGGACTTTTCAGAGCCATAGAAGTCG
>CAYTSJ010000211.1:0-4455 GCA_964440385.1 uncultured Pusillimonas sp.
CCCGCTTCGGCGGCTGCATCGCGAACAACAGCTTCCAACTTTTTGCAGTTGGCACAACCCGAGCCTAAAATTTTCACGGTCAACATGGCAACTCTTTGGTATTAAAAAACAACGGTCTTGAACTCAAAATCAATGACCCGCTATGGGCAACCTGCGCAGAAGCAGCCCAAACAGAAAAACAGCAGCGCCTGACATCATGGTCAGACTCAAAGGCGATACCCCATCTATCCATGCGCCATAGGTCAACCCGGAAATCACACTGAACAAGGCGACCCAACCCACGTAAGCGAAAGTTTGCGGCCAATGACGGCTATCACCATCAACATACTTTGCAAGCTCAGCTCCGGGTCTGCCATCAAATAGGCCAGCAATGGCCCCGGGTGCATGCCCAAGTCCAGGAACATCTTGGCCACCGGCACCTCAACCAGTGTCGGAAAGTACATAAACACGCCAAAAAACACCTACCCTGAAAGACCGAATATTACACTGCGGTTAACTTAGCGATTAATCGTTGAAGTACCGAGGACGCCAAGCGTTGACAAGGCCAACTAGCGATAACATCACTGGCACCTCGACCAACACGCCCACCACCGTGGCGAGGGCAGCGCCGGAGTTCAGGCCAAACAAGGAAATGGCAACCGCCACAGCCAGCTCAAAGAAGTTAGAGGTGCCGATCAAGCAAGCCGGACCTGCTATATCGTGAGGCAATTTGAGCCATCTTGCACCCAACCAGCCAATGATGAAAATACCGTAAGACTGTAAAACCAATGGCACTGCAATAAGCCCGATAACGCCGGGTTGCTCGACGATGGTATTGGCCTGAAAACCAAACAAAAGGACTACTGTCGCAATCAAACCGACAATTGACCATGGCTTGAGTGCGGAAACGAACGACGAAAGCGCTTTTTGTGAACGTTTCAACAACACGTGGCGAGTTAATATGCCAGCGATCAATGGCAGAACAACGTACAGCACTGTAGACAACAGCAAGGTTTCCCAAGGAACCGTTACCTCGGTAACACCCAGCAAGAAAGCGGCAATGGGTGCAAATGCAAATACCATGATGAGATCGTTCACCGAGACCTGGACCAAGGTGTAATTGGCATCCCCCTTGACCAGCTGGCTCCAGACGAACACCATCGCGGTACAAGGCGCCACCCCAAGCAAAATCATCCCCGCAATGTACTCATTGGCTGACTGTGGATCTACCCAAGGTGCAAACAAATACTGAAAAAAAAGCACACCCAAAGCAGCCATCGTAAACGGCTTGATGAGCCAGTTCACAACCAGTGTGAGCACCAGACCCTGAGGACGCTTGCCGACGTCTTTCACGGCATGCCAATCAATCTGAATCATCATCGGATAAATCATGACCCAGATGAAGACAGCCACAACCAGATTGACTTGGGCGTACTCAAGTCGGGCGACCAGTTGAAATAGATCGGGCTGCCAAAGGCCAAGTGCCACGCCGGCAACAATGCCAAGCGCCACCCAAATCGTCAAGAAACGTTCGAACAAACCCACGCCTTATTCTCCATTTAAACCAGGCTGAAATGCGAAAAGCCAAGCTTTTCCCAGGCTTGGCTGTTTCTGCAAAAGATCAAGATCAACCGCGCTGCTTTGCAATACTGTTCAACTCTTGTTGAAGCGAAAGTTTGTCCAGTTTTTGAATTGGCAAACTGACCAGTAATCCAACACGGGTATGTAACGCCCTGAACACCAATGAAAACGCTTTTTGTCGTTCTTCTTCCGTGCCTTGCACGGCCACGGGGTCTTCCACGCCCCAGTGAGCCGTCATCGGCTGCCCTGGCCAAATTGGACACACCTCACCCGCGGCCTGGTCGCAGACTGTCAGTACAAAATCCATCGCTGGCGCATCGGGTCGAGCAAACTCATCCCAGCTTTTGCTTCGCAATCCTTCCACCGGAAAGTTATTGCGCTGAAGCAGATCGAGTGTCAGCGGATTGACCTTGCCGACCGGATGGCTGCCTGCACTATAGCCACGAAAGTACCCTCCACCTGCTTTGTTGAGGAGCGCTTCAGCCATAATGCTACGAGCTGAATTACCTGTGCATAAAAATAAAACGTTGTAGACGCGCGAAGACATGTCGATTCCTGAAAGTTAGATTTTGACAAAAAGCGAGGGCGTTGGATCGGTGTGAGACAGCATGAAAAGCCGGGCTATTTGCTGACGGGTGATCAGCATTCAAGGCATGCCGGAACAAGGGTCGTCAAACAAGACTGCCCTTGGCAACATTCGGTAGTTAAAAAGCCAAGCAGCGCATCCATGGCTGCAAATTCAGCGCGATAAATGATGTTCCGGCCGTCTCGCTCGGTAGTCACCAAACCGGCGTGGCTCAGCTCTTTCAAATGAAATGACAGTGCTGTCGGAGTGACGTTTAACGTTTCCGCCATTTTGCCCGGCGTCAGGCCGTTTTTGCCAGCCACGACCAAAAGGCGAAACAACCTTAATCGGGTTTCCTGGGCTAACGCAGCCAACGCTTTCACAACGGTTGATTCGTTCATTTCACTTCCTTAATGACTGTTTTCGCTACTTTCCGATCCACTGTTATCGGAAGGGATAAAGTAAAGATCCAGCAAATCAACAACATCGCTGCCGAGCCCAACAACGCATATAACAAGCCCCCCCATTGGTAGAGCAACCCGGACATTAAGGTTCCAATGAGACGGCCTAGTGCATTGGCGGCGTAATAAAACCCGACATCTTCAGCCGCTTTCTCTGAGCTGCTACCTTGAACATTTCGTTCACTTCCTGGGCGGATGTCTCGCGTTGAAGTTCAAACACACAATCCGTCAACGACGCATTCAACACCGGCGCTCGCACGGCATGACCGTTCAGCTTGCCCTTGAGTTCCGGGTAGATGAGCGCGATGGCCGTGGCACTACCTGTAGTCGTTGGGGCCAGACTGAGCATTGCGCTGCGTGCACGTCGTAAGTCTTTATGGGGTGCATCCACCATCAGATTGGTGTTAGTAGGGTCGTGAATAGTCGTGATCTGCCCATGCCGAATACCCAGGTTTTCATGAACGACTTTGACCACTGGCGCCAGGCAATTTGTGGTGCAACTGGCCGCAGTCACGATTCGGTCTTTGGCGGGGTCGTACAGGTGTTCATTGATGCCCACCACGATATTAAGCACGCCACCCGTCTTTACAGGCGCGGCTACGATGACGCGTTTGGCACCGCGATCGAGGTGGCCTTGAATGGTGTCGAGCGTCAGGAATTTTCCGGTGCATTCCAAGACGACGTCCACTCCCAATTCACCCCAAGGGATGTCAGCGGGGTTGGCATGAGCGCTGAAAGCCAATCGCTTGCCATCAATGTGAATTGCATCCTCACCATCGGCTGAAATGTCCGCGCGCCAACGGCCTTGAACCGAGTCAAAAGCCAATAAGTGCGCCGTACCGGCAGCACCGCCTTTAATTTCGTTGACCGCAACAATGTCAAGCCGGTTTCCGGCACGAGGATCGTCATTTTGACGCTCGGCTGCGCCCATTGCAGACCTGAGTGCCAAACGTCCGATACGACCCATACCGTTTATACCTACTTTCATGACCATCTCCTGATGCAATAATTCAAATTATGTTGAATTATTGCATTATTTTATGACGTACTGGTGACAGCGGCGGGTGCAGTGGTTCAATGTTGAATTAATCCTTCAGGGTAAAGCTGGCACAACTTTGGAGGGTAATCTGAAGGCACTACGATTGGACGGCACTGGAGCTGCTCCCTGGCGGCAGCGAAAGCCTCTTCACACAAGTTTGACTCATAGGAAAACCTTGTACGCACCGTTGCAAGGTCTTAGCGACCTAATGAGACTGTCCATTCGCGTTTCCCGATGATGTCACGAATAGCTGCGGGGACTTCACGCCTAAAGTAATAAATACCGTTTGGACTTTTCCAAGGTTGCGCCATGATTGCCATCTGTACCAGCCTTCTGTACCAAGAAGATTAATGGCAATCTATCCAGAAAGCAAAAAGCCCCTGAATCATTATTAGAATCAAGGGCTTATAGTTACTGGCGGACAGAGGGGGATTCGAACCCCCGATACGCTATTCACGTATACACGCTTTCCAGGCGTGCGCCTTCAACCACTCGGCCACCTGTCCTGATGTTTTTCCGTATTCCTGCGATTGTTTGTTGACGCCAACATTTATGCTGGTGTTAACAAAAAAATCATACACGCAATAAACTAAGCCCACTATTCTAACAGAAAAGCGAACCTAAATCGCAGCAGTAGTTCGAAAGTGCCGCGCACAACCCCGGCACAATGTTTTTCATTCTCTTAAACGACTCTTTTGTAAAAGAACCCTCACCATGACGAAAAGACTTGCCGTTTACGCGCTGACACTCATGACGACCTTGCCATTAAGCGCGCCGAGAATAAAAAGAAAGGCCACAAGGTCGACCTCAGCGACACCTGGTGCTACCTG
>CAYTSJ010000212.1:0-4447 GCA_964440385.1 uncultured Pusillimonas sp.
AGTACGAACATCTCTATGGCAATGAAGGGCATGGCCGCGCTATACACTGTCTTGATGCCCACTTCGGGTGGGGCAATACCTTTCATGACAAACAGCAACAAACCAAAAGGCGGGGTCAGGAAACCCATTTCCATGGTAATCAGGTAAATGACGCCCAACCAGACCAGATCGATGCCCAAAGCATTAGCCACCGGAATAAACAACGGCACTGTAATCATGACCATACTGACCTGGTCAATAAAACACCCCAGAACCAGCAACACCAGCATCATCATGAGCACCACCGTGAACGCATCTGCGCCCGCGCTGGTAATCAGGCTGACCATGCCGTTGGTGGCCCCGGAAAACGCCAGAATCTGACTGAATGTCGTTGATGCCATGATGATGAACAGAATCATGGTGCTGGTTTTGGCGGTCTCGGACAATGTGGTCTTGATAACCTGCCAATTGAGGCAACGATACAGTGTGGCCGCCACACAAGAGGCAATCACCCCTAGAGCCGCCGATTCTGTGGGGGTTGCAATCCCCAACAGCAAAGACCCCACCACAACCACCAAAATACCCGACAGCGGCACAACATGCGTCAGGAACGGCATCCAGCGCTCGGACAAGGTGCGCTTGACAGGATCGTCTGGCGGGGCATCTTGCGGCCGCAGTTTTGCGCGGACGACAATGTAAGCAAAGAATAAAAACGCCATCAATAACGCAGGAACGATACCAGCCAATAACAGCCTGGATATCGACATGCCGGCAAGGCTACCCACCAGCACCGCCAAGGCCGAAGGCGGGATCAGCATGGCAATGCCACCCGTGGCCATGATGGGCCCCATGGAAAGCGTAGGGTGATAGCCTCGGCGCAACATTTCCGGCATGAGCGAACGACCCAACATGGCCGTGTTTGCAATGGTTGACCCGGACAACGCCGAAAATACAGTGCCTGCAGCAACCGACACCACGGCCATCCGCCCAGGCACCCGGGTAATCAACCGTTCTATGGCGTCAATCGCCTTGAACGCCATGCCCGAATGCAGCAGCACTTCGCCCATCAAAATGAATAACGGAATAGGTGCCAGGTTGTAATTGGTAATGGACGTGACAACGTTACGTGTCATCTGAATCAGGCCAATTTCACCATTCAAGTAAACCATTGCGCCAATGACGTTGACGCCAAAAAATGTCACAGCAACGGGCAAGCCGAGCAGAAGAAAAAACGCCAGCGAGCCCACCAGCAACGCCAGAGCTGAAGTCCAATCCATAATAAGGGTTCCGGTTAGCGGGTAATGGCAGAGTTGATGTGACCAAGACGGCCTTTGAACAACAAGAAAAACTCAATGACCATAAAGAACATGCCCAGAGGCACGAAAACAGTGATGACCCATTCGGGAACGGTAAATGACTTGTAGACCATGCTGCCACGATCAAATGCACGCAGGGTGGCAATGGCGCTGTAGTAAAAAATAACCAAACAAATGAGGCTACCGAAAAGGGCTGCCAGAACACCCGCCCACTGCCCCCACCGGTGGGGCAGTGCAGACGTGACGATATCAACACTGACGTGCCCCCCTTCCCGCAGCACCCAGGGCGCTGCGAAAACGGTGGCCACATACATGGCGTATTCCATAAGTTCAATGACCCAGCTTAGTCCAGACCCCATCACGTTGCGCATAAAAACATCCGCACCGATGAAAAAAGCCATCAAGCCAAAAATTGCCCCGGATAGCACGGCAAAGCCGGTCACCAGGCCATGATAGGCCCGGCTGATCAAGTGGTCAGACGCCATGAAACCTCTCTATAAAAGAAACAGCAGCGCCGCTTACTTGCGGGTGAGTTTTTCACGCAAGGCAGCGCCAGAATCTGGAGCCACCTTCATGACATGCGCCCAACCGGCTTCACGCGCGGTATTCAACCATTTCTCGCGTTCGGCGCCTTCAAGGGTATACACCTTGATGCCCGCATCAGCCTGTTTCTTCTCTTCAGCCGCATTGATGGCTGCATTTTCAGCATTCAAAGACTCAAGCCATTCAGACATTTTGGTCAGGAAGGCACGCTGCTCATCGTTGAGTGACTTCCATTTATCGAGGTTGGCCAGCAAGTTGACGTCTACGCTGTAGAAACCCGGGTCAACACGCGCCTTCGTAACTTCGTGCCAGCCCAGATCAAGGATGCCCTGGATTGGCCAGCCGTAACCATCGGCCACACCCCGCTCGAGGGTCGCGTAGACCTCGGAGGGCGGGGTCTGGATGCTATTGCCCTTCAGGGCTTCAAAGAATGCCCGATAGACAGGAGTCACGCGCAAGGTCAGCCCACTGAGGTCGGCTTTAGTGACCGGCTTGTTAACGTACAAATGAAAAGGGATGCCATCACCCATGCGCGCCAGGTACCAGGTGTTCATTTTCTTGTTGTGCAACTGGTTAATCAGTTCCCATCCGCCGTTTTTGCGCAGTTCCTGGATGGTGTACTCGGACAGTTTCAGGGCATCGCCTTCAGGCAGCAAGTTAGAGTAGAAGGCCGTTGTGACAAACGCCATATCGACCACCCCTGAAGAGACGGCATTACCCACCTCGAAGGCTGGAATCGCTGACGGACCACCAATAAAATTAATCTGCACTATGCCTTTACCCTCGGCATTGACCTTCTCGATAAAACGCTCGAAGGGTTTCGAGAAGGCAGAGCCGGGCTGAAAAGCCGAAACGGCTCGTAAGGTGACTTCTTTGGCCATCGCAGGTGCTGCAGAGGCCAAAAAAACGCCCGTGGCCAGTGCTGCGGCAATTTTGCTGAGTACACGCATGGTTTGTCTCCGTTGTTGATGTATGTTTTTTTGTATTGACCTACATTTTTTTGTTAGACAGTCTTGCATAAGACTTCAGGCTTACATACTAGGGGAAGCCCGAACTTGCCCCGCATTTCTGGTAGACGACGCAGCATGGACCCTCCACCGCTCGTTAAGATCTGAATTGAATTTGATGCGTAAACTTGCACCATGACACTCCCCTTGCTTGATCGCCCTCTGGCCTTTGTGGATATTGAAACCACCGGGGCGACTGCGACACGTGACCGTGTCACCGAAGTTGCCGTGGTTTGTTGGGATGGCGTAGAAGCCACCCACTGGTCCAGCCTGGTCAACCCGCAAACACGGATCCCTGATTTCATTACGTCTTTAACCGGCATCACTAACACCATGGTGGCAGATGCCCCAACCTTTGACAGGCTGGCACCCGAGTTGGCTGCGGTTCTGGAGGGGCATATTTTCATTGCCCACAACGCGCGCTTTGACTATGCGTTTCTGAAAAACGAGTTCAAACGCTGCGGCATTGACTTCCGGGCACCGGTCTTGTGTACCGTCAAGTATTCGCGTCAGCTTTTTCCGGAGCACAGCAAACACAACCTTGACGCCTTGATCAGACGTCATGGTCTTGAAGTCAAGCAACGTCACCGTGCCATGGGCGATGCACAGGCCATTTTCGATTTCTGGCAAGCGATGGCTGCACAGTTCCCTGCTGAACAGCTACAGAACATCCAGAAATCTTTGCTGGCAAGGCCCTCGCTACCTTCCCACATTGATGCCGACCTGATCGACTCGATTCCCGACACGCATGGCGTTTATCTTTTCTACGGGGAAAATGACTTGCCGGTGTATGTTGGCAAAGCCAATCGGCTGCGTCAACGCGTGCTTTCGCACTTTTCAGGAGATCACGCCGCCGCCAAAGAACTGTCTATTTCGCAACAAGTCAGACGGATTGAATGGCAGGAATGTGCCGGAGAAATTGACGCCCTGATCACTGAATCACGTCTAGTCAAGACGCTTCAACCCACCTTGAACCGACAGCTGCGACGCAACCGGGAGTTTTGCTCATGGCTGCTCAACAGTCTGGACGACGCTGCGCCAACACTTGTTTATGCACGCGACCTGAACCCGGGGGGCCAGTCAAACCTCTTCGGTTTTTTCAAGTCGGCCCAGGAAGCGAAAAAAACCCTTCAGGACATTGCGAAAGCCGAAGCGCTTTGCCCGGTGACCCTCGGGCTGGAAAAAGGCACCGCAGGCAAACCCTGTTTCGCCCGGCAGTTAAAACGCTGTCGCGGGGCCTGTTGCGGCGAGGAATCGCTTCGGCAACACAGTCTGCGGCTTATGACGGCCTTGGGTAAATTGCGCCTGAAAAGCTGGCCATTCAACGGCCCTGCAGTATTAAAGGAGGGTGATGCCTGGCACGTCATTGACGCCTGGTGCCACCTGGGCACAGCCCGTAGCGAAGAAGATGTGCTGGCGTGCCTTGAAAAAAGCAAACCGGGGTTTGACCGGGACACTTACCAGATTCTGGTCAGGCACGTTGGGAAAATGAGCGCCTTAGGTCGGCAGATTAGCCTTAGGCGGGCATGATAAACCCCGCCAGATGCGGGGTTTGATGTGTATTAACGCGCTGAATTTAAAGGTCAGACGTTGAACAGCGAT
>CAYTSJ010000213.1:0-4420 GCA_964440385.1 uncultured Pusillimonas sp.
GGTTTACCCAGGCTGGCCAGGCCAGCCACTAGGGCGATCACCAGAAATATTAACCGCTGGAAGACGCACCAAGCGCACGGGCGCATATCAAAAAAATGCTGTGAAATCAGGGCAATAACGACAGCCAAAAGGCTGGCAAGGGCGATCAGGCGAAGCAGGGTGCGGGTGGTGGGCATATCGGTTGGGTGTACTTTAGGTTGCGAATTTTGGGATTCTATCAGTTCAGACATTAACGACTGGGGACCTGGTGCTACTGAAAATAATGTCGTTACTGACCGGTTTCCCAGTCGTTGGCATTTAAAAAAATGCAGCTATCAACCCTCAGTTACCTGTGATAGCCAGCCATGTCATGCCCTCATGCGTCATTCCCGGTTAATTCCCCAAGTACGTCTCTTTCGAACTGAAGCTGGGTTCTCGGGTTTTCCAGGACGTCGCCTTCAATCATGAAGACATCTTCAACGCGGTCGCCCAAGGTCATGATTTTGGCCATTTTCAGGTCGATGCGGTTTCTGGCGAGTGTTTTGGCCAGGCTATAGAGCAGGCCAGGTCGGTCGGCGGTGGTGAGGGCCAGTCGCCAGGCGCGTGAGTGTTCGTCCGGTTGCAGGGTAATGTTGGGGACGATGGGGAATGCTTTTGATCGTCTTGAAATCCGGTTGCGAAGTAATTTGGCAGGGCGCTCTACGGGTAGCGGGTGTTGATCTGCCAGGTTCTGGGCCAGTTCGTGCTCGATCAGTGTTGCCCATGAGCGGTAGTCGGCTTCCTGGCCTGGCAGCAAAACGATAAAGCTGTCGAGCGCCCAGCCGTGGCGGGTGGTGTGGATGCGGGCATCCTGGATACTTAATGTGTGTTGCTCGAAGAAGCCGCAAATGGCGGCGAAAAGATCGGGTCGGTCTTTTAGGTAGACCATGACCTGTAGCCCTTGGTTTTGACCGATAACCCGTGCTTTGACGATGGGCTCTTCAGCGTCGACCCGGTGGTACAGGTGGCGGGTATGCCAGGCAATTTCGGAGGCGTCGTGGCGCAGGAAATAGGCGACATCCAGCTCTTTCCAGAATGCTTCACGCGACTCATCGCGCAAACCCAGCAGTCGCACTTCTGCGGCGGCTTCTTCTTTACGCCTGGCTAAAACCGAACCGGTATCGGTTGCGGTGCCGCCAAGTGCTTCAAGGGTCAGGTGGTAAAGGTCGGCCAGCAGTTTGCCTTTCCATGAGTTCCAGACTTTGGGGCTGGTGCCCCGGATGTCGGCGACAGTCAGTAAATACAACGCAGCAAGCCGTCGTTCACTCTTGACGCGGGCAGCAAATTCTTCAATAGTTTGCGGGTCGGAGAGATCACGTTTTTGTGCAAAGGTCGACATGCTTAGGTGTTCTTTGACCAGAAACACGATGAGTTCGGTATCTTCCTCTGATAGATGATGCTGGCTACAGAAACGTTGGGCGTCTTGAGCCCCCAGTTCGGAATGATCGCCACCGCGGCCTTTGGCAATGTCATGGTAAAGCGCTGCTATATAGAGAAGCCAGTGCCGGTCCATGTTGGCCATCAATTGGCTGGCCAATGGGTATTCCTGGGCATGCTCGGGCATGGTGAAGCGGCGCAGGTTTCGAATAACGCGCAGAATATGCTGGTCGACCGTGTAGGCATGGAACAGATCGTGCTGCATCTGTCCGACAATTTTTCGGAACTCGGGTAAATACCGTGGCAAGATGTTCAGCAGGCTCATGCGTCGCAAGGCATGAACAATGCCACGGGGCTGCTGGAATATTTGCAGAAAAAGATAGCGGTTAACGGTGTTTTGTCGAAACTGGGTATCGATCAGGCGCTTTGCATGCCACATCGCCCGCATCAGTTGTGCCGACAACCCGGTGAGTTCCGGGTGTTCCTGCGTGACCAGGAAGGCACGCAAGAGCAGCGTGGGTTTTCGCTCCAGGGCATCCGGGCGGCGAATGTCGAGTCGACCATGAAGGTTGCAAAAGTCATCATCAATAATGCTGCCAGAGTCTTGGGGCACCGGGAACAAACGCTCTTCGAAAGTTTGCATCAAGATGGTGTTTAACTGGTTCACCACGCGCGCTGCCCAGTAGTACCGTTGCATCAGCAATTCACTGGCGCGTCGCGTTTTAGTGCCTTCGAAACCATAAATTTTGGCCAATGCGGGCTGCAGGTCGAACAACAGGCGATCTTCGCGGCGGCCAGCCAGCAGGTGCAATTCAATGCGTAGCCGTTTGAAAGCCAGTTCGGCGCGGCGCAGCGCCCGATATTCAGCGGCTGACAATACATCGGACTGCCCGATTTCATGCCAGGTTTGGCCGATACCGCTGGCGTGCGCGATCCATAGAATGACCATCAGGTCACGCAGACCCCCGGGGGATTCCTTGCAATTCGGTTCCAGGGCATAGGGCGTGTCCTGGTGGCGGGCATGGCGTTGGAGCATTTCGGCCCGTTTGGCCTGGAAAAATGCTTGCGGGTCGCGTTGCCTGGCCATGGCGGTGCGTAAAGAGTTCAGCAGTATTTTGCTGCCCGCCAGCCATCGCACTTCCATCAGCGCTGTTTCAACCGTGATGTCGCTTGCGGCCTCTCGTTGGCAGTCTTCCAGGGTACGAACACTGTGCCCCACATCCAGCCCCAGATCCCAAAGCGCAGTGATCAGGGATTCCAGCAAGACCTGATCGGCATCGTCAGCTTCCCGTGCAAGCAAGACCAGCAGGTCAATGTCAGAGTAGGGGTAAAGTTCGCCCCGACCGTATCCCCCGACGGCGGCCAGGCAGGCGCCGCGGGGCAGGGGGGACAGCTTGAGGAGGTCGCGCAGGGTTTGGTCGGCCGCACGTCTGAGCCCGGACAACAGTTTTTCGGGCTGATTATGTCTGCGATAGGCATGGATGACGTCTTGTCGACGTGCGCTGTAGGTAACCTTAAGTGCTTGCAGTGCCTGGCGGTTCATGTCGCGATCTGCCCGATGGATGGGTAAACCGCTATTTTCGGTGACATTGGCCGTCAGTACAAACGAAATGCGCTCAAGTCTATTCATCAGAATCGAGCGCATCTATTACATACTTAAACCCCGATCAGCGGAACGTTACCACCGGCCAGCCTGAAACGTGCCACCGTATGGCTCAGTGCGATCGCCTGATCGTACATGGCTGCAGCAGAGGCCGCAGACTTGTCAACCAGTTCAGCATTTTGCTGGGTTGTCATATCCATTTGCGAGATCACACGGTTGATCTGCTCGATACCGGAAGTTTGTTCCTGGCTGGCTTGAGCGATTTCCTGCATGATGTCGGTCACTTTTCGTACATTGTCGACAATTTCCTGCATGGTCTGGCCGGCGTCTTCCACCAGGCGGCTACCTTCATCAACCTTCTGTACAGAATCACTGATCAGACCAGAAATTTCTTTGGCGGCTGACGCCGACCGTTGTGCCAGCGTACGCACCTCGGAGGCCACCACAGCAAACCCTTTGCCGTGCTCTCCGGCGCGGGCGGCTTCTACGGCAGCATTCAATGCCAGAATATTGGTCTGGAATGCAATGCTGTCGATGACGCTGATAATTTCAGATATCTTTCTGGAAGACGCGTTGATACCCCCCATGGTCTGGACGACTTTTTCAACCGCTTCGCCACCCTTGATCGCAACAGCAGAAGCGGTGAGGGCTTGATTATTCGCCAGCGCCGCACTTTCGGCATTGCGTTTTACGGTATCGGTCAATTCGACCATGGTTACTGAAGTCGATTGCAGTGATTGCGCTTGTTGCTCAGTGCGAACCGCTAAATCTTTATTACCGTCGGCAATTTGTGAGGAGGCCATTTCGATGGCGTGCGTTCCTTGATTGACTTGCTGAACAATGGTGGCCAGGCTGTCCCGCATGGCTTTCATAGTGGCAATCAGGCTGGTGCTGTCTGCACGATCGGTCTCGATGGCGGTTGACAAGTCACCTGCAGCGATACGGCGGGCAATGTCAACGGCATAAGAAAGCTCCCCTCCCAGTTGACGCAGCAAAGAGCGTGTCAATGCAAAAGCAGCTGCGGTGCCAAGCAAGATGGTCAAAGCCGTCAACAAGGCCTTGATCGCCATAAAGTTGGACGTAATGTTGCGGACGTCTTCCCCCAACGCCTGGTTGACGGCTTCAAGGCCATCAATCATCTGGTTAATCGCGGCGAGCCAGTTTACAAATGACGGAGCCAGCTGTTTTTCAAGCAGGATATTGGCTTCGATTGACCGCCCTTCGCGCATCAAGGAAATGGTGTTGTTAATTAAAGGCTGTGTTTCGCGTTCTATGCGCTGGATATTGGCCAGGTAATCGCGTTCTTTTTGGCTCAGGTTTTTGTCTGCGGCGAAAACCTGATCCAGGGCAGTGGCAGCCTTGGCATAAGCCTCTGTCAAAACCTCAATGTCTTTCACGTGCTTGTCAATTTGTACTGGTGTG
>CAYTSJ010000214.1:0-4418 GCA_964440385.1 uncultured Pusillimonas sp.
TAAAGATGCGGGCAAGTTGTACCTGGACTTAAAGCTCAACATCAAACCGCTGACCAAAAACAGCGACTACACCTTCGCAACCAAATAGCTTTCATCAAGTGATTGGGCATGGAAGCCCGTTCCTTTTAAAACCCTTTTAAACCAGAGGTAAACATGACTCAAAAACGTTTTTCAGTAACCGCCTTACAGCAACGTCAATTCAAAGCGCCAGTTGAAGCGCGCCTGCCTTCTGACACGTTATCTGAAAGCGGCGAAGCGCAGTACGATTCGCTGCACTTTATCGTCCGTTTTCGTTCGGTACCTGCCGGCGAAGCACGAGCAAATTTAACCCGCGCCCAGGAACTCCGGGATTCGTCAAATCTGCAGGAAATGCTCGAAGAAAGCCAAAAGCAAACTCAGAGCTATGTGCTGGGGATTGAAAAGCATCCAGAACATGAATTTCCGTTTGTTGATGATACTGGTGCCGATGCGCAAATGACTCCTGAGCTTATTAGCCAGTTACTGGAAGTGCGTGAAATTCGCGAAGCGATTGAAAAAACCTACGCAGATGCACGTAGCGGGGAACTCCTGACAAAAAACTCCAGGAAGTAGCCAGGTGGTGGGCCGGCGGCGCTGTCGACAAAAAAGATGATGTCGCCGAGCGGATGCGCCAGGGCGGAGTGCCGGAAGATGTGATTGCGACAGTCGTTGCAAAAAGCTCCGGTATTCCTGAATGGCAGCCCGCCAATATTATCACCGCCACCCTGTTTTTTGCCTGTGCTACGCAGTGGACTCATGCCGGCATGGCTGGCACCCGGACTGGCCTCAACTATCAGGCCGTTGATGTCCGGGCAGCAAAAATGCCTGAGTTTCAGGCATTGGATTTAGACGAACAGAACTGGGTTTGGGAAGGGCTGCAGGTGATGGAAGCCGCAGCGCTCAAAGTGTGGCAGGAAAAAGATTAACGCGGTGGCCCTTTGAAAATGAAGGTCGCCAGCGCGCCGACACACAGAAGAATAACCACACCAATCGCAATTAAGAAATCCATATCTTTTACCTTTACTGGGAATGAACCTGCAGTATGAATGACTTAGTCCTCGCCCTCAAGCTGACCACCCAGGGTGGCCAGTTAGTCGTCAAAGACTTGTCGACCGTTGCGCAAGCCAGTCGAAATGCTGATAAGGCAATCGATAGTCTTGGGCAATCTGGCGCGCAGGCATCGAACGGTATTGGCAAAACCGCGCAACAAAGCAGAGAGCTAGGCCAGGAGGCCAAACGTACCGCGGCCGAACTAGATAGCATGCACGGCCGCATGCTGGCACTGGCAGGCGTCAGTGCCGTCCTTTTTGCTGCTCTGCAATCATTTGCCGGTGTCAAAGCTCTGATTGAAAGGGCGGATGATTTTAATGTCCTGCAGCAGCGGATCCGAACTGCGACCGCAGAAACCAACGATTACAACACTGTTAGTGCCGAGATGTATGCCATTGCTCAGCGTAACGGTGCAGCCTTGGGATCGACAGTCGAACTATTCCAGCGCCTGGCCACCAGTCGTAAAGACCTCAAGGCCACGAATGCAGAAATGCTCCAATTCACCGACGGTGTGCAAAAGCTCGGGGTGATTGGTGGTTCGAGCACGGCGGCTCTGGATGCTGGCCTGATGCAGTTAAGTCAGGGGTTGTCGGGCGGCGTGCTGCGGGCCGAAGAGTTCAACTCCATCCTTGAGAACATTCCGGAACTGGCCAATCGCATTGGCAAAGGCATGGATGATATTGGTAAATCTGAAAATGAGCTGGGCCTTGGGGATCTGCGCAAACTGGTGCTCGAAGGCAAGCTGCTATCGGATGATGTGCTCAAATCCATTCTGGTGCAGTTGCCAGAAATTGAAAAACAGTTTGCCAAAATGCCGGTCAGTGTTGGCCGCGCAGGGATCATGCTCGACAACAGCTTCAGTGCCGCGTTAAGCCGGGTTGATGAGGTTACTGGTGCGACGCAGGCCTGGGCCGATTTGTTGGTGTCTATTTCCAAAACATTGGACGGCATGAGTGCATCTGAGCTGCAGAACGCTTCGGCTACGTTGTTGGCCATTGTGGGTGGTGCGGGCGCGCTGCTCTTTTTGTCACGTTACAACATTGGTCTTAAAGCGATCGGTGCAACGTCTGCAGGCCTTACATTAACTTTGCTGCAAAAGACTGCGGCACTGATGGGGGTTTCAACAGCTGCGACGGTCGCGACCGGAAAAATTACAGCGTTAGGTGTCGCCAGTGCTGCCGCAAGCAGAGCGATGGCCTTATTGGGCGGTCCTGTTGGCCTCGCGGTATTGGCCGGATTTGCCATTTATGAATTTGCCAAGAACAGTGATGAAGGTGCTGAGAAAGCCGACAAGCTGGCCGAACGCTTAACCAAACTGTCTGGCGCTTACGGTGAAGTCTCAAAATCAGATGTACAGAAGGCGGTTGCCAGCAACACTAAAGAACTGGCCACCAATGCTGATCGCATTGCCGAAATCACTAAAAAGATGGCTGAGAACCGCAAGATTATCGACGGTTCACCTGGCAGCAATAAAGCCCAAAAAGCATATAAGGAAATGGGCGAGCTGAAACGCGAACTGGCCGAATTATCTGCCACGCAAAAAGTGCTGATGGATGACAGCGAAAAACTGAGCAAATTGTTCTTTGACTTTTCTAATGCCACCGATCCATTTGCCGAAAGTGCCGCCAAAGCCTCAGACGAACTGCTCAAACTCTATAACGCCCAAATGCTCAACGCGCAGGCTGTGGATGCCAGCGGCCGGGCTTTGTCCGGCATTGATTTAGAACTGTTTAAAACCCAGTTTAAAGAAGCGACTACGCTGCCCAAAAATGCTGAAGCTGCGATTAAACAGTTCTTCAAAACAGCAGAAGCATCGCAGCAATTGGCCGCGAACGATAAATACCTCAATGGCCTGAAAGAAGAAGTGCGGCTGCAGCAGGTTCGCTTGTCCCAGGGCGAAGCCGAGTATGAGCTGCAAAAAGCCATCGGCAGCCAAAAGCTGACAGATCCAAAACAACTGAAACTGCTGCAGGACACACTGGCGCTGCAGCGGCAAATCGCCCAAACCAGAACTCAGGGCGACGCCCTCAAAGCACTGAAGGCCGAAAACGACCTGCTGCAAATTCGCCTGACGAAAGGCGAAAAAGAGTACCAGCTGCAGAAGATGATCCGCGATTTGAAAGTCTCGGATCCGGCTGTAATTAAACAGCTCGACGAAGAAATTGAACGTCAGCGCCTGTTGAATGAGCAGTTGGATGTTCGCAAGTATTTGACTGATGGCAGTTATGACGAAGTGCTCGATGGCCTCACCAAAATCGGTGATGCGGGTAGCGCTGTCGGCAATGCCCTGGTCGATAGCTTTGGCTCTGTGGCAGACCAGTTCGCCCGGATGGCCGAGCAACAAGACGAGTTTACCAAAAAGTTTTTGACGTTAAGCGAAGCCAGGAAAAAGGCCGAGAAAGAAGTCGATCCGGCAAAACGCACCAAAGCCCTGGAGAAAGCCGACAGCGCAGAACGCAAACTGCTGGAAGACCAGGCCCGGCTGCAAATGGGTAACTATGCCACTTTAGCCGGCGCTGCCAGCAAGATGTTCAGCGAGCAGTCCAAAGGCCGCCAGGTACTGCACAAGTTAGAAGTGACTTTTGCGGCTATTGAAACGGCGTTGGCACTGAAGAAAGCGGCGGCCAATGCGTTGACGGCCATCAGTAATCAGGGTGGCGGTGATCCGTATTCAGCCTTTGCCCGCATTGCGGCCATGGCGGCTATTATGGCCGGACTCGGTATTTTCAGCGGTAGTGCGGGCGGTGGCGTGAGTGCTGCCGATCGTCAAAAAACGCAAGGCACCGGCACAGTACTGGGCGACAGCGAGGCCAAATCTGAATCCATCGCCAATGCCTTGGGCCGGATTGAAGACTTAGAGCTGGACCAGTACGCTGAGCTGCGCTCGATTAACGGCAGCATCCGCGAACTCTCTGCCGGCATTAAAAACTTGGCGGTGAACCTGGTTGCCAGTTACGGCCGGTTTAATGAGTCCAATTACCCTGGCGAACTCGGCAAAGAATACAACCTGCAGCTGGGGAGCGGTCTGGCGTCGATGGTCGGTGGCGGTGTCATTGGCCTGGTGGCGGACAAACTGCTCGGCGGTCTGGTCGGTGGTCTCACTAACAAATTGCTCGGCGGCCTTTTCGGCAGCAAAAAGACTGAACTGGTCGACAGTGGCCTCTCGTTTGCCGCACAGGAACTGGGCGACATCATCAGCAGCGGCTTGATGAATGCCACGGTTTACGACGTGATCAAGACCACGAAAAAGAAACTGTTTGGCCTCAGCAAATCCAGCTCGGAAAGCACCGAGTATCGCGCCATTGATAACGCGCTGAGGGCAGAGTTCAGTCGCATCTTTAGCCACATGG
>CAYTSJ010000215.1:0-4417 GCA_964440385.1 uncultured Pusillimonas sp.
ATCAAGCTGGAACCCGGGCTCGAGGTTGAAAATCTTTTTGAATACGCCCTGCACCTCAGTGATATTGGCCCCGATGGCAATCTTGCCGCCGAGCTGTTTGCGTATATAAGGTGCGGCTGAAAGATGATCGGCATGGGCATGCGTTTCGAGTATCCATTCAACCTTCAGATTTTCGGACTTGACGAAATCAATGACGCGATCGGCCGAAAGCGTTTTGGTGCGCCCGGACTTGGGGTCGTAATCAAGTACAGAATCAATGATTGCGCACTCGGCACCCGGCTTTTCGTAAACCACATAGGTCACCGTCCAGGTTGCAGGGTCGAAGAAGCCTTTCACGATGGGTTTCATAAACCACCTTTCACAAATCAAGAGTTAGACGCAATCATTATATTGATTTATATAATATATGTCAATATAATATACAGGAGTTTAGCGAATAGCGGTTTGACAACCGTCAATACATCATGACAGAAGCCGTAATCAATTTAAACGCCCTGCACGCTGCCGCCGATGACGCGTGCAGGCTGATGAAAACCTTATCCAACCCCGACCGTCTTTTATTGTTGTGTCAACTTACGCAAGGTGAAAAATGTGTCAGTGACCTTGAGTCTTTAGTGGGTATCACCCAACCCACCTTGTCACAACAACTGGGTGTACTACGTAACGAGGGTATAGTCAGCACCCGCCGTGACGGCAAGAAAATTTTCTACCAGATTTCCAGTCAGCAAACACTGGCCCTCATGGAAGTTCTTTATCAACAGTTCTGTCCTATCGACACGGAGTAATCAAATGACAATCGACTGGGTCAACTTTACCCCCTGGCACGCGCTGGCCGGCGGCCTGCTTATTGGTCTTGCCGCATCTCTCTTCATTCTTTTCTTTGGCCGCGTTATGGGTATCAGCGGCATCGTCGGCGGTCTCCTGAAGCCCACTTCCGGTGATATCGCCTGGCGAATTGCCTTCGTCTTGGGCATCTTTGCTGCGCCGTGGGTATGGCTGGTATTTGCCGAGCCCGTACCCGTAACCATCGAAGCTGACACCACCACACTGGTCATTGCGGGTTTGCTGGTTGGCCTGGGCACGCGCTACGGGTCAGGATGCACGAGCGGCCATGGCGTATGCGGTCTTTCAAGGCTGTCACCCCGTTCGCTGGTTGCCACCCTGAGCTTCATGGCCACCGGATTCATCACTGTCTATGTTGTCCGCCACCTGCTGGGCTAAAAGGAACTTGATCATGCAACGCGTATTTGAATTCATTCTTGGCCTGCTGTTCGGGCTGGCACTGATTGTTTCAGGCATGGGTAACCCGGGCAAAGTACTGGGCTTCCTTGACTTGGCCGGAAACTGGGACCCATCCCTGGCCTTTGTCATGGGCGGCGCTATTCTGGTTGGTGTGGTGGCCTTCCAGGTGGCCCGCAAACGGACACAAACCTTTCTGGGTGGGGCACTGAAGCTACCCACATCGAAAGACATCGACAAACGATTGGTGGTTGGCAGCCTTACGTTCGGTGTAGGCTGGGGCCTTGCAGGCTATTGCCCTGGGCCTGCGTTGGTGTCGCTAGGGTCAGGCCAACCCAAAGCCCTGATTTTCGTGGTTGCCATGCTGGCTGGCATGGGCATTTACGAAATCCTGAATCGCAAATCCAGGTAAATTTGCCATGAACTTGTTGCCAGACTGGATCAAATCCTACCGCACGGAACTGCTGGCCGGTGACCTGACCGCCGGTCTGATTGTTACCGTGATGCTGATCCCGCAAAGTCTGGCATATGCCATGCTGGCCGGGTTACCCCCAGAAATCGGGCTCTACGCCAGTGTGCTCCCTCTGTTTGCCTACGCCTTGCTGGGCAGCAGCATGACCCTGGCCGTTGGCCCTGTGGCAGTTGCTTCGCTGATGACTGCCAGTGCACTTGCCCCGCTGGCAGAACCGGGCAGCGCCGAATACATTGCACTCGCCATCAAACTATCAATGCTGTCGGGCGTTATGCTGCTGGTCTTTGGCGTACTGAGGCTGGGGTTTCTGGCTTACTTTCTTAGTCACCCGGTCATTAGCGGATTTATTTCAGGGTCTGCGATCCTGATTACAGTCAGTCAGCTAAAGCATCTGTTTGGCGTTCAAGCCAGCAACAGTAACGTGCTTGCAACGCTGAACGACCTCTTCATCAACATTTCCGATGCCAACCCCGCTACAACAGCCATTGGGCTGATCTCGCTGGGTTTTCTGTTTTTCGCCCGTAAAAATCTGGGGCAACTTCTGCAAAAAACCGGGCTTTCCGCTGGCACATCTGCACTACTGGGCAGGCTGGCACCGATGGTTGCCGTCATTTTGTCTATTGTGGTCGTCAGCCAGTTTGAATTAGACGGGCATGCCAAAGTCAGCATCGTCGGCAACGTTCCGCAAGGTCTGCCTGACTTGCAGTTTCTGATACCAAGCGGCACTGACCTGACCAATCTCTGGCTGCCGGCCTTGCTGATATCACTGGTTGGCTTTGTCGAAAGCGTCTCGGTTGCCCAATCACTGGCACTCAAACGCCAGCAAAAAATCAAGCCTGACCGCGAACTTCTGGGGTTAGGAGCCGCCAACCTGGCCAGCGCGTTCTCCGGGGGCTATCCCGTGACTGGCGGGTTTGCACGCTCTGTGGTGAATTTCTCGGCGGGGGCCAATACACCCCTTGCCGGCGTATTATCGGCCATCTTGATGGCGGTGGTGATTGCCAGCATGACTGGCCTGTTTTACCACCTGCCCCAAGCTGTCTTGTCGGCAACCATCATCGTGGCCGTAACCTCACTGATTGACGTCAAGACCCTCAAGGAAACCTGGCACTATGACCGTGCCGATTTCCTGTCATTGATCACAACCTTGCTGGGGGTGATCATTCTGGGTGTTGAGGCGGGCGTCATTCTGGGGGTTGTCATGTCACTGGCCGCACTGGTGTGGCGTAGCAGCCATCCTCATATGGCTGTCGTTGGCCGTGTGCCGGGTACCGAACACTTCCGAAACATCAAACGTCACAAGGTCGATACCCTGCCCGAGCTGCTGGCATTGCGTGTCGATGAAAGCCTGTTTTTCGCTAATGCCGCCTTGGTGCAGGAAAAAATTGAAGCCATGGTGGCTGCCGACCCCGGCCTGCGTTATGTTTTGCTCTTGTGCCCGGCCGTTAACCAGATCGACTCGACGGCCCTTGAAGCGCTAACCCAATTGCACGCCAGTCTTCAAGCCAAAAACGCCAAATTCATGCTGGCTGAAGTAAAAGGCCCCGTCATGGATAGACTGCAGCACACTGAATTAGGCCACAAGCTGGAAGGTAATATTTTCCTTAGCGCCAACGAGGCATTTAATTACGTCCATCAACAACAGCGCACTTAAAAAGCACTTCGGAAACAGCCTCACCCAAAAGTGTCAGGCGAATTAAAAAGCCCCAATAACCGGAAATCAGATCCGGATTTTGGGGCTTTTATTGTGCCGCCTTGTGTTGTGACAATGACGATCAGGCTTGCAAGCGTGACTTCAATTCACCATGGTGCCGTGGCAGTGCTTCGGGCAAACGATGGCTGAGTTTGTCAAAAAGTTCAGCATGCAATTCAAGTTCTTTTACCCAGGCTTGATGGTCGATGGCGGTAATGCGATCAAACAATTCGGCCGCAAACTCAAGGCCGTCCCAGCTCAGGTCTTCGTAGCGTGGCGTAATACCCAGCACATGCTCTTGTCCCTCGGCTTGACCTTCAAGACGCTCAAGCATCCATTTCAGAACACGCATGTTCTCGCCAAAACCTGGCCAGATGAATTTGCCATTATCGTCGGTCTGGAACCAGTTCACGCAGAAGAAGCGCGGCAACTTCGCGTTCGCCTTCTGAAGGCGCTCGCCCATGTTGAGCCAGTGCTGGAAGTACTCGCTCATGTTATAGCCACAGAAGGGCAACATGGCGAATGGATCACGCCGCACGACACCTTGCTGGCCTACCGCCGCCGCCGTCGTTTCGGAACCCAGCGTTGCCGCCATGTAAACGCCTTCAACCCAGTTGCGCGCTTCGGTCACCAAAGGCACGGTATCAGAGCGACGGCCACCAAAAATGAATGCGTCAATGGGTACGCCGGCCGGATTGTCCCACTCGGGGTCAATCACCGGGTTTTGCTCGGCAGCGACTGTGAAGCGGGCGTTGGGATGGGCGGCTTTACGTCCACAATCGGGCGTCCAGTCATTGCCTTGCCAGTCGATAAGATGCGCTGGCGCAGGACCCATGCCTTCCCACCAGACATCGCCGTCGTCGGTCAGTGCAACGTTGGTGAAAATAACGTTTTCACGCAGCGAGGCCATGCAGTTGTAGTTGGTCTTCTCGTTGGTGCCTGGGGCAACCCCAAAATAACCGGCTTCAGGGTTGATGGCATACAAACGACCATCGGTACCCGGCTTGATCCAG
>CAYTSJ010000216.1:0-4413 GCA_964440385.1 uncultured Pusillimonas sp.
TTGAGTGGCTGGCGTTGGCTATTGGTCCTGTACTGTCAGTGCCCGTCTTGTTCATGGTTCTTATCAGGGCGTTGCTCTTGCCAGGTGACTATCGTCATTCAACTTCAGGGGACGCGTCATGACGTATCAATTGACAATCGGTCTATGGTGTTCGCTTGGGTTATTGACGTTAATTTTTTTTCGGATCCCTATTGCCATTGCCATGATGATTTCCGCAGTATTCGGGATCTACATGGTGCAAGGCAGTTTTGCCGCCTGGTTTCAATTGGCAGGCGCACCGGTCAACGTCACGATCTACGGTCTGTCGGTGATTCCCTTGTTTATTCTCATGGGAAATCTGGCGACATCAGCAGGTCTGAGTCGTGATCTTTTTTTGCTGGCCAGCCGTTTGGCAGGGCGGTTGCCTGGTGGGCTTGCAGTCGCCACGATCCTTGCGTGCGCCGGTTTTTCTACGCTATCGGGCTCTTCGCTCGCCACTGCAGCAACCATTGGACGGATTTCAATAGGCCAGATGCTCTCGCGGGGTTATAGCCCAGCCCTTGCTTCTGGTACGGTGGCAGCGGGGGGGACCATCGGGATCCTGATCCCACCCTCTGTGCTGCTGGTTGTCTATGGATTACTGACTGAGCAATCCATACGCGAACTTTTTGCAGCCGGAGTGATTCCCGGTTTGATCTTGTCAGTCATGTTTATTGCCACAGCTGTGTTGTGGGTCTGGATCAAGCCCCAGTCTGCACCTCAGCCATCAGTTGGCGTCGCGTCTTCTAGTGTGCCCATGGTGGGTGTTTTGGCGTTGGTGAGTCTGGTTGTCGTTGTTTTGGGTGGGTTGTACCTGGGCTACTTCACCGCGACGGAATCGGCTGCGATCGGTGTGCTCGGTACTTTGGTAATCGCGCTGATGCGGCGCGGTTTGACCCTTACGAATCTGGTCGATGCCTTGATTGACACGGCAAGCACGTCGGCAATGATCTTTTTCATCATCATCGGCTCCGCCCTCTACGCCACTTTTTTGTCAGTCACGGGGATATCTTCATCCCTGCGGGAATTCGTGATTGGTTTGGATGTGGCTCCAATCTACGTCTTGCTGGTGATTCTTGCCGTTTATATCGTGCTGGGTTGCGTCATGGATTCCATGGGGATGGTGCTACTGACCATACCTGTGTTTTATCCCGTCATAGTTGCGTTGGGGTATGACCCGATCCTTTTCGGTGTGCTTGTCGTCATGGTGGTTGAAATAGGTTTGATTACGCCACCTCTGGGCATGAATATTTTCATTGTCAGATCAGTAGCTCCGGATATTCCGTTGCAAAAAATTTTTCTCGGTGCCACGCCATTTTTGATCGCGTTTGTAGTTACTGTTTTTTTAATTATTTGTTGGCCCCCGTTGGCTTTGTGGCTACCAGGCTTGCTCAAATAGGACAGGTGTCATGATTATTTCAGTGGGTTCCGGTGTCGACAATAAAGTTGGCGCCAGTGACATTGGCCGCCTTCTTGACGAATTCAAGTTGGCCGAGCAGCAGTCTAAAACCATCGTTTTCAAAGGCAGCAACTCAGGCCGTTTTTTTTGTGCTGGTTTTGATTTGTCAGTGCTTGTGAACTGTAGTGAGTCTAAGGTAGCCCGCGTCTTTACTGATTTCTTGTTGCTTTCCCGGGCGGTATTCCACTCGCCGTCTCAGGTCGGGGTGGTCTGCAACGGTCATGCCGTTGGCGTGGGTGCCATGCTGGTGTTGGCCGCTGACCGTAGTGTCATGCTGTCTTCTGCAAAGCTCCGGTTTCCTGAAGTTCACTTGGGTTTAGGCTTGTTTGCCGATATGGTTGATCTTTTGCGCTATCGCTTGCTGCCCTGTCGTGTCGAGCAGTTTTTGCGTGAGGGACGTGCTTTTAGTGGAAAAGAGGCCTGTCAATGGGGACTTGTGGATGAAGTGAGAGACACCGCAGTCGAGTGCTCAGAGGTTGATTTTTCTGGGTTGCCGAATGTGCCTACTCATGCCGCCAATCAAATGAAATCGCTGTGTCGACGAGGTTTTCTTGATGATGAATCAGTCGAGGCCCAGGTCGAGCGCTTCATGCTCACCTGGATGCAGCCTGATACGCAAGCGTTGATACGTGGGGCTTCGGGTGGGTGAGTCGCTGGTGAGATTTGAATAGTTTCATGATTTTTATAGTCTTTTTGTGATGGGTGATGAATATGGCGGGGAGTGTTGATTTGAAATGTATCGGTGTGATTGGTGCTGGCGCGATGGGGGCTGGAATCGCTCAGGTAACTGCGGCGGCGGGCATTTCGGTTCGTCTTTATGATATGCAGCCCGATGCGGCGGATGCTGCCATTACAAAAATCGAGTCCTGGTTCGAAAAACGGGTATCCGATGGTAAGTTATCCTCTCAAGAGAGTGACGCTATTGTTGCCAATTTGTCATCCGCACAAGCGCTCTCAGACCTGGCGGGGTGTGACCTTATCATCGAGGCGATCATCGAGAGTCCACAGGCCAAGATTGATTTATTCACATCACTGGAGTCAGTGGTCGGTGATGACGTGATTTTTGCCTCTAACACGTCTTCCATTCCCATCGGTGTTCTTTCTGCGGGGTGTCGCGTGCAATCCCGCGTTGCAGGGCTACACTTTTTCAATCCAGTGCCCTTGATGAAGCTTGTCGAGATTATTGCTGCACCTCTCACCGACGCACGTGTGCTTGCAACCCTGACCGACTATGTAGCGGCGATAGGGAAAGTATCAGTCCATGTCAAGGATATGCCGGGGTTTCTGGTTAACTTTGGCGGCCGGGCCTTCCCCACAGAGGGCCTCGCAATCGTTCACGAGGGGGTTGCAAGCCCGGCGCAGATCGATGCCATCATGCGTGATTGCTATGGTTTCCGTATGGGGCCATTCGAACTCATGGACTTGACTGGAATCGATGTGAATTTCCCTGTTACCGAACTGATTCACCAATCGTTTTTCAATGATCCGCGTTTGCGGTCGACACCTTTTCATCGCTATCTGTTGGCAACGCGGCAACTGGGGCGTAAAACAGGTCGTGGCTTTTATGATTATTCGAATGCGGCTCAAGCGGCATCTGCCGTTGCAGAACAGCAGTTTTCCGAACCCCCTTGTCGCGAAGTGATTGCGCCAGAGGCTGATGAAAGATTGTTGGCGCTACTGTGTGAAGCGGGTGTATTGGTACTTTCAGAAGACAATGGTAATGCACCGTGGGTGGTCAGTTTGCAGGGTGAAGACTGTGCAACGTACGCCAGTCGCACAGGGGTGGATCACACCCGATTGGTGGCGATTGATCTAATGGGTAAAACTGATAAACGGTTGACCTTGATGGCAGCCCCTGGTCATGACGTCGCATTGGTAGGCAGCGTCGCCAGTCTGTTTGCAAAAACTCGCCAAGTTAGTCTGATTCGGGACTCTATGGGCTTTGTCGGCCAGCGTATTGTGGGGATGGTCGCGAATCTGGGTTGTGATATGGCGCAAACGCAACTGGCTTCACCCTCTGACATTGACTTGGCAATGAAGTTAGGCCTCAATTATCCGATCGGCCCTCTGGAGATGGTCGATACTTATGGTGCTGTCAATATGTTCAGACTGATGAGCACATTGCAGGCCATTTCGGGCGATGACCGTTATCGTGCCAGTCCCTGGCTCAGACGCTGCGCGCAGTTAGGGTTATCGGCGACACATAGCCAGTAATGATGCTGCTGGCGTCGTCGGCGTGCGGGTTGATCATCCGTGCGCAAGCCAGTAGTTTCGGCGCCAATTCATTGTGCATCCGTTGGGCACTAACGGATGCCGTGGGCACAGGCATGGCCAGCGTTCCGTGCCGGTCTTGCCACTTTATTGCGACCGATACCCCGCCGATACCTGATTGCCAGGTGTTTCTGATCATGGCGTAGCCTAGCTTGTAGCAAGCTTCGAGGGCTTCTTCGAATGGGTTAGTGCTTTCGTTACGCTGTTCCAGATCACTGCGCAAGCGCAACAACGTTGACCACCGTTTTGGCTCTGGCATGGCTGCCAGGGTTGCAATGCCTGCTGCCGAGACGTTCATTCTCAGTCTGCCGCCAGTAGCCAGTTTTATCGCGCCAGCTTGTGTTCCCTGAACGACATCTACATAGCACATGTACAAGCCATCCCTGACGGCCAGTGCCACAGTTTGGCCAGTTTCTGCCGACAGCTGCATGAGGTGAGGGCGTACATGGTCTTTTAACGCCATGCCAGCCAGCAGGGGATAGCCCAATGTCAGGTTTTTTGGTGTCAACTCGTAGGTACGACCTTTTTCTGATCGTTGCAAATACCCTAATTCGGTGAGTGTCCTTGTCAGGCGGCTGATCGTTGAGGGAGGCAAGCCAATGAGTCGCGAGAGATCGCCATTACCAAGAGGCGTGTTGGCACGAGAAAGGCATTCCAGAATGGCC
>CAYTSJ010000217.1:0-4388 GCA_964440385.1 uncultured Pusillimonas sp.
AAAAAGTGGTGAGCGCACCGGCCCGACGCGAGTTGGTGCGCCACATGGTCAACCACGGTTTGAGCGAGCGCCGCTCGCTGCGCGTCATTGGCATGAGCGCCAGTGCCTACCGCTATGAGCCAGCCCAGGACCGCAACTGTGCGCTCAAGGAGAAGATCATTGCCCTGGCTCAGCGGCATCGGCGCTATGGCGCCGGCATGATCTATCTGAAGCTGCGCCAAGCAGGTGAACTGGTCAATCACAAGCGTGTGGATCGCCTGTACGCCGAAGCAGGCTTGCAGGTGAAGAAGCGCAGGCGCAAGAAGATCCCCCTGTCAGATCGGCATCCTCTGGAGCGGCCGACGGCGGCCAATCAGGTGTGGTCGATGGACTTCGTGTTTGACCGTACAGCCGAGGGTCGCAGCATCAAGAACCTCACCGTGGTGGATGACGCTACCCACGAAGCCGTGGCAATCGTGCCGGAGCGTGCATTGGGCAGCAATCAGCTGGTGCGCATCCTTGAGCAGCTGGCCCACACGCGGGGGTTGCCCAAAGCAAACAGGACGGACAACGGCAAGGAGTTCTGCAGCCGAGCCATGCTGAACTGGGCTCATGCACGGGGCGTTCAGTTGTTCCTGATCGAACCTGGAAAGCCCAACCAGAACGCCTACATCGAATCCTTCAACGGACGGTTCCGGGATGAATGTTTGAACGAACACTGGTTTACCAGTTTGCAGCACGCCCGAGTTGTCGTTGAAACCTGGCGCAGGGAATACAACGAGGAGCGACCGAAGCGATCCCTAGGCGGAATGACACCAGCTGCCTATGCAAAAACACTGATTCAGAAACGAGTTAAATTAACCTCGGACTCCAAAGCCCAATGCTACTGAAACTGGGGGGACGTCGGATGCCCTGTTGGGTGTGCCTAGAGAAACGGAAAATTTGTGAGCCAGTCGTTCTGTAATGGTTGTACAGGTTCAACTACAACAGGCTGCTTGAACCGGTTAGTAGCATTTTCCGGTAAAAATCAAAGGATTCAGTCGAAGGCAACTTGTCAACAAACCTGTCTTTAGGGCTTCAATTTGAGCCAATCTGTCGCTCCAAAGTCAGGGGTAATGGTGTTGAGTGAATTTATGAGTATCGGTTGAAGTTTTCCGGAATTTTCTGGTATAGTTCCACTCCTTGGCGGCTGTAGCTCAGTTGGATTAGAGTACTTGGCTACGAACCAAGGGGTCGTGGGTTCGAATCCTGCCAGCCGCGCCAGATTTGAAGGGCTTACAAGTTTTAACTTGTAAGCCCTTTTGGCATTTTCGGGCCATGGGTACACTGATGCGTTCACAGTCTCTTTGGTCAAAGACCTTAAACTCAAGGGGTCTGGCGGTGTGATCAAGGTCGGCACCAAGGTCAAGAATATCCGTCTGATCGATGGCGATCACGACATTGACTGCAAAATCGACGGTTTCGGTGCCATGCAACTGAAATCAGAGTTTGTTCGTAAAGTGCTGTAATTACAGGGTATCAAGATGGTTTCGTTGCAAGAACAGTTTTTGAAGGCCGGTCTGGTGGACCAAAAAAAGATCAAAAAAGTCCATCAAGATAAAAGCCAGCAAAAGAAGGTCGCGCGTATTGCGGGTGAACCATTGGTTGACGAGGCGCGGCAAGCGGCGCTTGAAGCGCAGCAAAAACAGCGCGAAACCGTGCGCGAGCTAAATGCACAGCGTGATGCGCAAGCCAAGGCAAAGGCTATACAGGCACAGATTGTGCAAATGGTGCAACAAAGTCGCCAAGACAAGGGGCGTGGTGATATCGCCTATATCTACACGTTCGGAACAAAAATCGAACGCATTCATGTGTCTGCTGCAGTACGGTCGCAGCTGGCTGCAGGGCAGTTGGTGATTGTCCGCCTGGGTGACGCTACCGAACTTGTACCCAGGGTTGTCGCCGACAAAATCGCCGAGCGCGACCCATCGGTCGTCGTTCGCGTGAACAAGCCCGAGGCACGCCCTGATGAAGATGATCCGTACGCCGACTACAAGATCCCCGATGACCTGATGTGGTGATTGTGGTTATCAAGAGGCTTACCCTGGCGCTCTGGCTGGTTGATAATGACGGGTGAGGCGACGTCTGACAAAGGGAATATCACCTAATGAAAACAATTTACCTTGCAGGTCCAGATGTCTTCCGGGAAGATAGCCAGGAATGGGGGAAACATCTGCAAAGGCTTTGCCAACGTCATGGTTTGGCGGGCCTATATCCGCTCGACAACGAAATCACCCCCCATCCTGACCCGGCGCAAACCGCAAAGGCCATTGCGCAGGCGAACATGCAAATGATCATGCGGGCAGATGGCGTGGTTGCCAATCTTGAGCCCTTTCGCGGCGCGGAACCTGATTCTGGCACGGTTTTTGAAGTCGGTGTTGCCATTGCGCTGGGCAAGCCGGTCTGGGTTTATTTCCCCTGGGCGGGCGATTTGTTAACACAGGTGGCAGACGTCGGGGGTGGGCGTTGCGCACAGGGCTGGCTGATTGAAGACTTCGGGTTGCCCCGCAACCTGATGCTGTCGTGCCAGTGGCAGGGGTATAGTCCCACTGTAGAAGAAGCGATTGCAGCGATGGCGCACTATCTGTCCAAGTGAAAGATAGTCAGCCTTGGTCATTATCAACGCTTATTGCGGCTTACTTTCAGACACTTCCTCACCCATCAGCCGGGAAGCCTTGGCCTTTAACGTCTGGCAGGTTGAATCCGGTTGGGCCGGACTTTGGGACGCCGGGTTATCCAGCTTCGTCGCCTCTTCCTGCCCCACCCATGCCCCGTGCACCACACCGACCTGCGTCCGATACTGACGGGAGAAGGCTTTTTCCACAGTGGCTGCAGCCAACGACGCATCGACGCCGTTTAGCAACAAAATGGTCATCTGACCTCGACTGGTGGTTTGGCCGTTAATCTGCGGCAATTCATCCAGCCGACGTATCTTTTGATAGATCGCGTCGATCTCTTCGAGGGTGGTTTCGCCCACCGCCATATGAAGGGTGTCGAAAGACCGAGAACCCGGGAAGCTTTCCGGTGCCATCACAAGCACACTGTGCTGGGACAGCACACAGGCCAGTTGGCGAGCAACGTTTAGGGCATTGCCGCGTTCGAGGTGCAAGGCGAACGAAGGGTTTGTGTCCTCAAGATAACTGCCAATCTGGGCCGTGATCGAGCCTTCAGCGTGCTGGCTTTCAAGCAGCACCGGGACGACGTGGTTGGCGACAGTGCTGCTGATCGCATGACGCTGCTGTGCATTCAGTGACCGCCATTGCTGCAACAGCGCCTGCTGATCAGGGTCTGGCGCGACTTCGAAAATGATGGCCTGGGCGACAGGTACCAGGTTTTGGGCTGACGCCAGACCGCTGAAAAATGACGCGACGGTCAGGGCGAAGACTAAAAGGCTGTAACGTAAAACTGACATGGAAGGTTTTGTCATGGTGATGGGGATTTCGCTGAGCGGAAGCGCTATCTTGTTCATGAGCCGCAGTTATTTTCGATGTAACTTTAGACAACAAACTGACTAAAAAAGCAGTGTTGAATTTGAAAAGGCCTTGCTAGCCTAATTGATTGGGTGTACATTTAAATGATAAGAACTGTCGTTGAAACACCTCAATTCAAAAAACAAGCCGATGCAATATGGCGTGAAGATGAACGCCATGATTTTATAGAATGGATTGCACATCACCCTGATGCTGGCGATGTCATACCCGGCGCACAAGGGGCTCGAAAGATCAGGTGGTATCGATCAGGATCGGGTAAACGAAGTGGCCTTCGGATTATTTACTTTCATCTTCCCGAAGATGAAATCGTGCTTTTGGTAATGCTTTACTTAAAATCTGAACGAGCAACGATAAAATCCAACGAAATAAAACGGAACTGATGTCATGACAGCTTTAAGATCACTTAAAAGTCTAAAACTGCTTGATGTGGAAAAAATAGCAGAGGCTATTGAGGCTGACGCCGGGAAACCTCTAGCCTTGCTTCGCGAGTCTTTAGCAGAAGCTAAAACATCCGAGTCACTCGTGACACACAAGCCCGAAGACATCGGTGCAAGACGTCGTGGCCGGCCTCTTGGCAGCAAGCAGGCTGTCACAAAACAGCCTGTCAAGTTGAGACTGGATTCAGACGTATTAACAGCGCTTCGTGCCAGTGGCGCAGGCTGGCAGACACGAATCAACGACATGCTTCGCGCTTCTCTGAACCTTAATAATCAAATCAAGGAAGCAAAGCAATAACAAAAGGGTCAACGATGTGCTTATTTTTACGCCTTAGGGAGGCCCTCATCTAAACGGATTTTCCAGGCTCAGCTTGTCTTGCAGCAGTGGCCCGGTTCTGATGACCTCGCTGTACAGCACCTGGCAACCTGATATCACCGCCGC
>CAYTSJ010000218.1:0-4384 GCA_964440385.1 uncultured Pusillimonas sp.
ACAGCCCATCGCCGCGGCTTCGGTGGGCGTCGCCAAACCCGTGATAATCAGGAGCAATATCGTGGCGATGATGGCCAGAAATGGCACCGCCTTGACCACATGCCCCAGGCGTACCTTGAACGGCATCACGACCGTTTCGACGACCGCAGGAGCCAGTTCCGGATTCAAACGAACCCGGATGATGATGTAGACGAAAAACACCAATGCAAGCAACAAACCTGGCAAGATACCCGCCACCAGCAGACTGGAAATCGAGACTCCAGCCAGAATACCCAGCACCACCGCCATCACGCTGGGGGGAATGATAGGCGCAAGACTGGATCCACCCAGAATTGTGACAAGCGAAAGATTTTTTTGATACCCCCGTTTTTCCATTTCAGGTAATAACGACGCACCCATCATGGCCGCCACGGCCATCGCTGACCCGGATAACGCCCCAAAGACCGTGGACAAGATCACGCTGACGATATACAGCCGAGAACGAAGCGCACCCACCAGCGCATCGACGGCATTGAACATGATGTTAACCGCACTCGATCGAAACAGGATTTCGCCCAGCAAGATGAACAACGGAATGGCCGCTAAAGACAAGCTACCACTAGTGTCATACATTGAATTGATCACCAGCAAAACGCCATTGAGGCTTCCGGTCAGGACATAAATCCCCGCCAGATTCAGGGTCAGGAACGCCAGGAAAATAGGCATCCCGGTTCCAAACAGCACCATCATCAAAATGACGGCTGCCGATAACACCACGTGCCATTCCATCACGCACCCTCCCCGGCCATTTCGCTGCCAGCGTCAACGGCTGCCCCGAACACGTGCCTGATGTAATAAAAACCCATGTTGATCAAGGTATAAACAATCGACAGCATCAGCCACCATTTGGGTACGGGCAGGACCGTAATCATCATGACGTTATTGGTATACAAGCGCTGGAATTCGATGAAGCCGAAATAGCCGGCGACAAAACAGATCAACGCGGCCAGCAAAAAGGTAAAACGTCGCAGCCACACAGCCAACCCGGAGGGAAGCGCATCAACAACCACACTCATGTTGGCGTGTCCACTTTTCCAGGCCAGCATGGGCGCAGCACAAAAAGTGATCAACGAAAAACTGATGGAGGCCATGTCGGGACCCCACGCCGTAGGGGCATTGAGAACGTAGCGAGCAATCACCTCCCACGCTAAAACCAGGGTCAGAAAAGCGCCAGCGGCAACGGCAACGGCAAACATCAAACGGGTCACGGCATCCTGTGCCGAGGTCAGTGCACAGAAAAGACTGCGCACCGACCTAGTCAAAGCCATCGGTATCATTGACTGGTCAAACCTTTCTCGACAGCAAGCTTGAAAAACGCCTCACCGTCGGCACCAGCACGATTGCGTACCTGCTTCCAGACCCCCTGGTTGAACATCGCATCCACTTTGGGTGCCACCTCGGGACCAAACTCGGTAATCTGCAGCCCGGCTTTTTGCATGGCGGCGTCTTCTTTGGCCCACAAGTCAGCAAAAACCGCCCGCCCTGAAACTTCAAGCTCTTTTACAACCGCCATGATCGTCTCTTGCTGCGCCTTGCTCAGCCCATTCCAAGTGTTGAGATTCATGAACATGGTCTGGTTCGTAACACCGAACGTAGGGCGAGTCATGTGTTTGGCAACCTCGTACCAGCGGTACTCCATGGCACCGAAAACAGGCCATGCCGCGCCGTCAACAACACCGCGCTCGAGACTTGAGTAGATTTCGCTGGCAGGCAATGTCACCACTGCCCCCTGCAACTGCTGAACCATATCGTGATAGGTGGCTGAAGCACGGATCTTTCGACCCTTCAAGGCGCCATCGGCCGCAATCGGTTGACGCAACAGGAAGTGATAACCCGAAGCCGACGAAAAGACCCCGATAAACTTCAAGCCACGTGCCTGGTAATGCTTGTCGATCAGTTCGTAGACGCCGCTTTCACGGCGGGCGACCGGATCGTCTTTCAGGGCATCCAGCCCAAACGCCATGCCGGTCTCTCCCAGGTGATACGCACCATGGGTGAACAACATGTCGAACAAACCACCCGCAACAGGCTGCAGTTGCTCGAAGGGCGGGACAGTTTCAGGGCCGCGCACCTGGACGGTTAACTGCCCGGCCGACTTCTCTTTAAGCTTTTCAGCAAACTTGTCGACAAATACGGGGACCGCGTTGTAATTGGAGTCCCAACTGGACAAGAGGGTAAGGGTTTTGGATTGCGCCGAAGCAGCAAAAAACATGCAGGCCGAGGCAACGGCTGTAGCAACTAAACGATGAAACATGACTCCGATCTCCCTTGGTTATTGAAAAAGCGCAACACCACCCCGGCACCCGCTGAGGAGCACCCATCTTTCTTAATGCGCAGCATTTGGACTTTTTGGAATGTGTTGATGCGTACACCTAAGATAAGCACGCCGGGTTAGGGCGTCAATGGGAATGAGGCCCAAGTATTTCCGCTGTGCGGAAAACATGAAAATCAAGGATAAAGACTCAATACCAATCGCCGAAATCGGCGTCATGAAACAGTAGCTTTCACGGCTTTGAATAACCCCAGGAAATAACGGTATAAGTTGCTAAAGCATATGGATAATTCGATAAATTAGTTCTTTACGCCATAAATATCACCGATGATGGCCGGGCAATCAATCATCTTTGAGGAATCTCGCCATGCATCACCCCATCAAAAAAACACGTCAACTGCTACTTGCTGTAGCCCTTGGCTTTTCCATGGCTGTACAGGCGCAGTCGCAAGACACGGCTTTACTCAATGTCTCATACGATCCTACCCGCGAACTCTACAGCGAGTTCAACAACGCTTTTGCCAAGCACTGGAAGGAAAAAACCGGCCAAGCCATCACCATCAAGCAATCTCACGGCGGCTCCGGCAAGCAGGCACGGTCGATCATTGACGGACTGGATGCTGATGTTGCCACGCTGGCCCTGGCGCAGGATATCGATGCGCTGAACAAGAACGGCGAGCTGATCCCGAAAGACTGGCAAAAACGCTTGCCGCAGAACTCGTCCCCCTACACCTCGACCATTGTGCTGGTCGTTCGGGAAGGCAACCCGAAACACATCAAAGACTGGGATGATCTGGCACGGGAAGACGTGAAAGTGATCACCCCTAACCCCAAGACGTCTGGGGGCGCACGTTGGAACTATCTGGCAGCCTGGGAATACGCCAAACGCAAATACGGCAGCGATGAAGCAGCGCAGAAGTTCATCGAAAAACTCTACAACAACGTACCCGTGCTGGATACGGGGGCACGGGGATCCTCGATCACTTTCTCGCAACGCAATCAAGGCGATGTCTTCATTTCATGGGAAAACGAAGCCTACCTGCTTGAAAAAGAGTTCGGCAAAAAATTCGACATCATTTACCCTAGCCTGAGCATCCTGGCTGAACCCCCCGTCACCGTGGTAGACAAGAACGTCGACAAAAAAGGCACACGCGCGGTGGCTGAGGCCTACCTGAACTTCCTTTATACCGAGGAAGGACAAGACCTTGCCGGTAAACATTTTTATCGTCCACGCTCGGAAAAAGCGCGTGCAAAATATGCCAGCCGCTTCCCCAACATCCCGTTGTTCACCATCGACGAAGCCTTTGGCGGATGGAACAAGGCGTCTGCAACCCACTTCGCTGACGGCGGAACATTTGACCAGATTTACAACAAGAAATAAGACCGTCTGAATGACCTTACCCCTTGGCTTGGATTCGCAATGAATCAAAGCCAAGGGGCAATTTTCAGGGAATCAGGCAAGAATTTCACGGATCATGCCGGCGGCTACCGTGCTTTGTGTGGCCTGGTCAATCAGAATAAATGCACCCGTAGCGATCGACGCTTCGTACAGATCGGCCACAATGGGGCTTTGCAACAGCAGCTCAACCCGACCAATGTCGTTAGTGCCCATCGTATTGGTCTGTGCACTGGCATCCAGGGTGTGGATGTCCAGAACATATTCAAGTGCGTGGATTTTGGTGAACACTTCACGGGTCGTGTGCTGCAGCGTGTACTTGCGGTTGAGGTTCAAGGGCTGTTTGTCCAGCCAGCACAGATCGGCGCGAATTCTGCGGGCAAGCGCAGGCGGTCGACCCAATGTCGCGTCTGCGGCCACGATCAGGTCACCCCGCGAAACATCCAGATCGTCTTGCAGCTCGACAACCACCGCCTGACCCGTCACCGCGACCATCGAGTCGTGATGTTCAACGGCTTCGCCTTGACCGCTGGACAAATACACCGCCGCAACCAGGGTCTCGGCTCCGCCGGGCAAGACTTTAACCCGCTGCCCCTTGACCAGCAGACCCGATTCGATGCGCCCCAGATAACCGCGCAAAACGTCTGCAGAAAGACCAACCGGACGCGCGACATACA
>CAYTSJ010000219.1:0-4382 GCA_964440385.1 uncultured Pusillimonas sp.
AGTGATATTCAAACAACGCGACGGAAATCTGGTGAGCCCGTCGCAGCAAAAAGCCAGGTCGTCGCTGAATTTCCCCTAGCATAGCAATCCAGCCCTAATCAATAATCAAATCGAGCTTGAGCGGGCTGCGGAAGTTTGTCGAAGACATCCAGGGCAGGTCGCTTTCAGCACGTCGATAACGCGGGAAGACGTTATGAAACTCTTCAAACGCAATTTGGATGGCCTGACGCGCCATGATCGCACCCAGACACGCATGCACTCCACCGCCAAAGCCCAAATGACCTCGAGGCTTGCGGTCAATATCGTAAACATCGGGGTTAGGAAATTTACGTTCATCGCGGTTGGCCGCACCAAACGTCAGACACACCGAGTCACCCGCTTTCATTGTCTGCCCATGCAACGTCACGTCGCGGGTCAATACCCGCTTCATGCGCTGTGCCGATGTATTAAAACGCAAGGACTCTTCAATCGCATCAGGCAACAACGCGGGATTGGCCACAACACGTGCCAGCGCTTCGGGGTGATCGGCCAGGTTCATAGCCACCAGACTCATGAATGCCCCCATGGACTCGGCTCCGGCAACAATCAACATGGTCGTCGTCATGATGACTTCGCGCTCGTCAAGACGATCACCATCAATTTCGGCGACACTGAACTGCGAAATAAGGTCATCTTTGGGGTTGGCCCTGCGATCTTCAATGACAGACTGCGCAAAATCATTGATCCACTTGAATGCATCTTGATGCACTTGCGTTTTACCCCGGACCACGGGGTCAGTTTGAACGCACAGCATGGCCTGCTGACGCATGAACGCCTCATCGGTTTCAGGTAAACCGATAATCAATGCCAACGTTTTAATGGTCATAGCCGTGGAAAATTCACGGTTGAAGTCAAACTGCGTACGACCTTCAAACTTTTTGACCGCTTCACGGGCTATCGCGCGAAGCGGGTCGTTAAGCGCGGTCAGGTTTCTTCTGAGAAACGCATGCTGAACCAGATTGCGCAAACGGTCATGTCGTGGAGGATCTGTCGTGCCCAAGGTCGCGCCAGTGCGGTTGGGCAATTCAGCCAAAAGGTTGCCCTTTAACGAAGAATATGTTTGCCAATCGTTAGCTGCCGCTGCAACATCGTCATAGCGCGACAGAAACCACATTTTTGCGGGCTCGCTCCAATAGCAGGGGTATTCGTCGCGTAGCGTTTTGTACAGCGGAAAGGGATTCGAATCCACTTGGGGATCGTAGGGGTCAAACACGAACATCACGTGTCTCCTGGGTTATGGTTTTGGGCTGCTTATCTGAAATCAGTTGAGATTCATTTTTAGCAAATAAGAATTTAACTGCAAATTAAATCAATAATTGGATTAAAGTTGCAATTAAATTGGACTTTATTGGCAAAACAAACAATACCCTCTGACACCAGACCAATCATGTCAACCGCAAAAAAAAAGGTCAACTCAAAAGTCACCACACCTGCATTTGGTCTTTATGGGGAACCCCCGAGAAACAACCCTTTTTTCATCCACGTCGAGTCAATCCAAGAGCGCAGCAATGCCTACAACTGGGAGATCCAGACGCATATTCACAAAAATATGCATCAGGCTATCTGGTTGAAGTCAGGGCAAATTTCAACGCGCATCAACGGCCTGAACATTGAGGTGAAGGCACCAGCGGCTGTCATCGTGCCATCACTGACATCACACTCTTTCACGACAAATGACCACTCACTGGGTAACGTACTCACCGTTAACAGAGACTTCTTCACATCGCCGGAAAGCAAAACACTGGGAAACATCTTTGAAACATTGTTTGAAAAGCCTTCGGTCTGTAACTTCTCACAATCTGCCCAAGAATCAGACAGCATCGACATGCTCTTTAAAATTCTTGAAAAAGAACTTCTTTCAAACCCGACTGAAGATTTGCTGACCAAGCGACTGACTCAATCGATCGCCCTGCTGTTGGCAAGACAACCTAAAAATCACATCCATCTGACAAAAAAAACAATTGCTAGCGATAAAAAAATATCTGAATTCTTGCTGGCAGTAGAAAAATATTTCTCTTCAGAAATCACTCTTTCTGAATACGCAGACCGCCTGGAAATCTCAACCGACAAACTCATAAGAATGGCACGCCTTCACCTCGATAAAACCCCGATACAGATCGTTATTGATCGGCGACTAAAAGAGGCGTGCCAATTACTAATGCATACCCACGCACCCATTGATGAGGTGTCATCCTTGTCCGGGTTTTCTGATGTTTCGTACTTTTGCAGGCAGTTCAAAAAGAGAACCGGGTTAACCCCGCTAAGTTTCAGGAAAAACGCACACACCGTTACGCCTTCCTGAATATCGCATCACCAGCCAGGTAACCTTCAATACAAAACCATTAGCCCGCCGAAACAAACAGATCAGCTGTCAACGGGTTGTACGGATACAGCCAGCCATTACGCGACTGAGACAAATTGCGCTCTTTGAACGCTTTCTTCATCTCTTCTTTATCTGAAATATGGTACAGATCAGCCATCTCGTTTGACTCGCGCACAACACGTGCAGTACGAGGCGCCCGGTGATTCTGATACACCTTGAGTGCCTCTTTCAGATCCATATCCAGCGACAAACACCGCGCAAGCACCGCGGCATCTTCAATCGCCATCACCGCGCCCTGGGCCATAAACGGCAGGGTCGGGTGAACCGCGTCGCCCATCAACGTCACACGATCGGTGCTCCAGGTCATGACAGGAATACGGTTATTCAAGGCCCAGCGATAGCACTGGTCACGGTCGGCATGCTCAATGACCGCACGAACAATGGGGTGCCAGCCTTTGTAATCTTCGTCGAGCTCGCTCCAGGGCTTTTTCGTCGTCCAGGACTCGTCTTCCCAAGGGCGCTCGACACAACCCACAAAGTTCAGCAGGGTGCCCGAACGCATGTAATACATCACCGCATGGTTGTCCGGTCCACACCAGATGGATGACACCACATCAGGACGCAATTCTTCAGGAATACGTTCTGTCGGAACCGTCAAACGCCATGCCACCTGACCGGTGAAAATTGGTGGCTCGGTATCGATCACATGCTTGCGTACGACCGACTTGATCCCGTCTGCACCCACCAGCAAATCAGCGTTCACCGTTGAACCATCATCAAACGTCACCGATACGCCATCGGCGCTTTCTTTAAAGTCAACCGCGCGTCGACCCAGATGAATACAGTCTTTATCCAGATCCTGAACCGCTTTCAGCAGCCCCTTGTGCAAGTCAACACGGTGAATCTGGTAGTACGGTGAACCATGCAGTTCTTCGTGGGTTTTACCCAGAGGAATCGTGTGAAGAATTTCACCATCGTCAAAGCGACGGAACTCAAACGCCTTAGGCTTGACCGACACAGCTTCCATGTGCTCATGCAGTCCAAGATAATCAAGCACCTTGACCGCGTTAGCGCTCATCTGCACCGCAGCGCCCACCTCGCCCAACTCCGGCGCCTGCTCGTAAACCTGAACCTTATGGCCAGCCTTAAGCAAACACGCCGCAGCAGCCATGCCCCCGATACCACCACCAATAATTACGATATTCATTCGCTCACCCCAGGTTTTTTAGTTAGCAAACCATATAAAAAAACAGTCCCACCCGACCACACGCTATTTAAATCAGTGATGGCATGGATTTGGTTAGCATACTAATCAATTGGAGAAATTTTTTCAAGCGTAATAACGAAAGCAGTAGACCTTGAATAGATTTGGAACCCGTAAAACAATCACAGGTAAACTCGTCAGAATTCGCAAATCAGCGCCAATAACCCTTCACTAGCACGGCAATCCTTTATGCCCCACATCATCATTGAATACACCCCGAACCTGAAAAATCTGCCCTTCAACGCCATGCTCGACGCCGTCACGCGCCGTCTGGCAGAAAGCCCCGAAGTACAAGACGAAGCCGACCTGAAAGCGCGGGTTCTTCGCGCAGAACACTTCCGCGTCGGGCTTGCAGAAAGCCAGCGCGGGTTTATTCACGTCACAATCAAGATCATGTCAGGCCGCAACGAGCAGGCCAGACAAGACTTCAGCCAGCGCGTCACCGACGCCATGCTGGAACACATGCCAAAACTTACCGACGGCATGACCGCCCACCTCAGCGTCGAGGTCGTCGACATTGACCGCCCCAGCTACCGCAAAGTCAAGCTAGGATAATTTCTCAGCAGCAACGAAGTCTGCACAAAAAGCCCCGCCAAGGCGCTTCACAAAATCCCACCCCAGGACGCTGCCGGGGTGTCGGGCGAAAGGGCTTCTGACACGCCGCTGGCGGGTGTCGACGCGAGGAGGCAAGGGCGCGCTGTCCGAGCGGGCTTTTTCGACCAGCCGGGGGCTGGTCGACCCGCGAGTTTAGCGCCC
>CAYTSJ010000220.1:0-4379 GCA_964440385.1 uncultured Pusillimonas sp.
CACCATAGCGCTCGTAAAACGCATGCGCCTGGTCAAACGCCGTTTTGTTGAAAAAGCGCGATTGCTCCCAACGGAATACTTTGGGGCCGAAATAGCGGCCGATCGTGTAGACTAGGTTTTTCGTTGGTAGACCGCCAATCTAATCGCATCTACAATAAAGTAAAATAAGTCTGCGAAAAGCCAACGCCCGAGAGATGCGTTTTTATGACAAAGAAACCAAACCCCACTTGCATTGACGATGATGCGCCTGAATGGAGCGCTGCGGACTTCAATACCGCGAAACGCCTGTCAGAAATGCCAGCTGATTTTCAACACGTGATCCGCCGCGCACGGGGGCCACAGAAAACACCGCGCAAGGTACAAACTGCGGTGCGGTATGACGCCGATATCATCGAAGCCTTCAAGGCCGAGGGCCCCGGCTGGCAGACCAGGATGAATGAAGCATTACGTGATTGGCTTCGCATGCATCATCGCGTGTAAAACTGAAGCAAGTAGACAAGCAGCCTATTTTTATAGAAGAAGATCCGATTGCTCGATGGTATATCCGTTACTGACCTCTACATCTATGGTGATCATCGCCCGGTTTGGACTAGATGGAAAAATACCTGCGAAACCCGCAACCTGGCACTCGCTTTCTCATGCTCTGAGTTGGGTCAACAACTTAACCAACTCGACTATCGCCGTGTAGGGTTCGGGCTCTGAACGAGCTGAAAACTTGGCGGCCAATCCCCGGGCGCGTTGTATGGCTTCGGGCAACCGTTCTCGTGTGATGCTGAAAGCACACGTTGCCCCTTTCTCGTAGCCAGGAATATGGATTTTCAGGCGCCGCATCACTTCATCGCGGTGAATTGGTGCCAGGATGTCCTCGTAGTGCAATAACAACCAGAGCTCGAAGTTCGGCACCGATGCAATCGCCTGGAAACGAATGAACTGCTTGTTGTCGTTTTTCAGTTTACGGTCCAGCGACTCCGCCATCTTTAGGGCGTCAAAGTAGCTCTCGTGATCATCACGATCAAAAACTGCAAACACCTGCTCGAATGCTCGCGGCTGAATATTCTTGTGCCGGTCGCCGAACTCGAACAGCGTCTTGGCGTACTGCACCACCTGGCTGGGAGCAGTACCAAGCTCACTGGGGCGAACCTCTACATTGGCCGTGTGCAAACGGTAGGCTTGCCGGATCTCTCCGAAATAGTTAGGCTCGGTCTTGCTGCCTTCAGAAACAATCAAAATCCGATCGTAACTGGCGCGATTTGCGCGCTTGCGTTCCAACTGCCCACGTTGGCGCACTCGAGGAGAGTTGTCGCGCCCCATCAGTGGCTCAAACCAAGGTTCTGATCAAGTAACGGAATACCTCCGTAACGCCCCATCAAGTAACCCCGCTCCAGAGCCTCATTCTTGCGTGGGCTGAATTCAGACAAACTCACCAAAGCCGAGGCCTGATCGCGATCTTTCTCTACAAACCAGATTTGGTCACGCCGAAACAGATCCGGGGCATCCAGCAACGACGTATCGTGAGTGGTAAAGATCAGCTGCGCTGCGCCAGTGTTGATCTCTGGGCGGTGAAATAGCCGCACGAGTTCTCGCACCAGCAAGGTATGCAGGCTCGTGTCCAGCTCGTCGATCACCAGCGTCAGCCCCTTGCGCAAGATATCCAACACCGGGCCAGTGAGAAACAACAGATTTCTCGTACCGTTTGATTCATCCATCAGGTCAAAGACGGCTTGACCCTGCTCGGTCACGTGAGAGAAACGCAGCTGGTGCTCTTCGACCTCCTCGTTACGCACTTCGGTCTTGCCAGCAACCACATCAAAATGAACGGCCTGTCCTTGCACCGTGCGCGTGACCACTTCGATGTCAGAGATACTGATATCGGCGGCGGATAAAAAATCACAGATCTTCCGTCGGCCTTCAGCCTGTTGCAACATTTGAACGGAAATATGCGGACTAGGCTTGGCTTGTTCGTTGAAAATGACAAGTCTATTGACAAACCAGTCAAAGACCGGACGAAGCGCATCGCTGTTGAGCTGGACGGCCATCGACAGGAATAAGGCGTTCGGACGAGTCGCCCCTTCCCAAAGATGCTTCGGCCCCTTCAAGCCTGGGCCAAAGTCATACACGTCTTTGTCCGTTTGAGCATCGTATCGGCGCTCGAACCAGCGCTGGGGCTTGAAGGCCTTGTAGACCAGCAAGTGTTCGCTCATGATGCGCTGGGGCGTCATAGAAAAGCCGTATTGATACCGGATGCCACTAATAATGAAGGTGATCTCAAAGGCCGTGGGCCCGTTAGCCGATTGCGCGTCAAGTCGAAATGGCTGCACAGCAAAAGCCTGCCCTGGCTGGATGACCGCTGCCGATTCGGCGACAACGCCACGCATGTACTGAAGGGCCTTGATCAGGTTAGATTTGCCACTGGCATTAGCGCCGTAAATAGCCGCACTGCGCAATAGCCAGGGGGCAGCCTTAATCCCAGTACTTACGAGATGCGTCTCTTGGTGCGTCTTGTCCTTGGAGGCAACCAGACTGAGCACCTGCTCTTCACGCAGGGATCGAAAATTCTCAACCCTAAACTCAACAAGCATCAGCTATCCCAAAGAATTTTCAATAATAAAATTGATTTATGCAATTAATCAGCAATAAACAAGGATATTCTATCATCCAACCCAAAGTAAGGAAGGCGTTGCATATTCCAAAATCATGAGAATGCCAACGCAATGCAGGCCAAAGGTGGCACGTTACGCAGCAATCTCTTTGATATGGAAAACGCCTGATGCGTTGGTGGCCAGAGCCCGCAGCCGGCGACATTGTTTGGTGCCACTTTCCTGACAACGTCCACCCAAAGCCAAAACCACGACCTGGCCTTATCACCTCAGCCAAAGAAGACGACGAGGGCAGGATCTTCGTGAGCGTGGCCTGCGGAACGAGCCAAAAAACTCATCGGCTCTACCGCGGCGAAGTCCGGATCACCCAAAGTGAACATCCTGCCGCTTATTCCAGCGCCGGCCTCAGCTACGAGGCCAAGTTTGACTTGAGCAAGCGACTCGAGCTGCCATCAACGACGCCTATTTCTCGATACCGCCCCATGCTCCGCATGGGCAGATCCCCAAATTAGGTACTTTGCACCCGAGCATGGTCCGGATAGCTGCCGCAGCGTTTACGGCCAGCAAGTCGCCCCGACCATAACGCACCATCAGACTGTGCCAGCACAACGGCGAGCACGCCACAGGCCGAATACCGCCACGCTAAATGTTGCCCCCGCCAAGCGACGCCTTTTCTGGGGTGCCGGCATCTGCAAACCGACAGCGTTAAAGGTAGACGCTTTGATCACGGTTTAACTTGGCAACGCTGGCACAACGCCCGGAACTACGCCAAAATCGCCGAAACGCGCTAAAGCCTCTTCCCCTTGATCATTCGTATCCTATTTTATACAATCAATGAAAACAATCTACACCACCGAAATGTTCGACGACTGGTTCGTCGCGCTTCGTGACCGGATGGCTCAACAGCGAATCCAGGCAAGGATTCGCCGGGCTGAACTTGGTAACTTCGGTGACTGTAAACCTGTGGGCGAAGGCGTTTCAGAAATGCGGATTCATTATGGGCCGGGCTACCGCATCTATTTTCTGCAACGCGGAACGGAAATAGTGATCCTGCTCGCCGGTGGTGACAAATCAACACAGAGCACGGATATCAAAACGGCACTGAGCCTGGTGCGCCAACTATAAAGCGAGAGCCTCATGGGAACCATCAAACTGCGCAAGTGGGACGTTGTCGAATACCTCAAGACTGATGAAGATAGGATGATGTACCTGCAAGCCTGCATGGATGAAGCCGGTGACGACGCTGCTTTAATTGCGGCCGCACTCGGCGACATCGCAAGAGCCAAAGGTATGACACAACTTGCAAAAGACACTGGCATAGGGCGTGAAAGCCTCTACAAGGCGCTGTCAGGTGAAGGCAACCCGAGCTTTGGTACCATCCTGAAAGTCATGCGCGCACTCGGTATCAAGCTACACCCCGAGGTCGTAACTCACGGCTGATCCTTCCGAATATTATTTCAGAGAGCCGCTTTTGGCCTTGATGCTCTAGAAAAATTGTTGCGCCCAAATAAATTGGCATAATATGCCAACATAGACTCTTAACCGAGGAGGCTGACATGCCCACCCGCAATATTGTACTTACAGATCACCAGGCCGCCATGGTCGAGCAGTTGGTCACGAGCGGCCGCTATCAAAACGCGAGCGAAGTTCTTCGTGAGGGGCTTCGACTCGTTGAGCAACGTGAAGCTGAGGATGCCTATCGTCTAGAAGCGCTTCGATCGGCAACACAGGTCGGCATCGCTGATATTGAAGCCGGCCACTTTAAGACCTTTGACACCAAAG
>CAYTSJ010000221.1:0-4374 GCA_964440385.1 uncultured Pusillimonas sp.
GTGGAATCGAAGCCGCACCTCGCAAGTCACGGCCACCCGTTGAAGAGCCGGTTGTTGAAGCGGTTACCCCCATTCCTACCGACAGCCCTACAGATACTGCCGAAGCCAGGGAAGAACGCACCGGCTCGCGTCGCGGACGACGCGGACGCGGCCGTAACCGCCGTGATCGCGCTACGGAAGGTAACGCCACCTTCGATGACGCGGCGTCTGCAGACGATATTGAAGGCACAACCGTCGCCGAAGTTATTGCTTCTGGCACCCCTGCTTCAATGCCAGTCACTGCGTCAACACCCGCTGTTGCTACCGCAGCGGCCAACATCGACGAAAGCGTAGATTCTGATTCATCGGAAGGGCTCACCCCTCCCGACGACGCAGAAACCACCGATGGGGAACAAACCGAGCGCAAACGCCGTCGTCGTCGCAGCCGTCGCGGCCGTCGCGGCACAGAAGCGGGCAAGCTTGAGTCTGGCATTGAAGACAATGAAGGCGCAGATGACGAGTCAGATAATGACACTGATGCCGCACCAGAAACTGTCGCAGATGCAAAACCGGCTGATATCCCCGCAACCGACCTGATCGCTTCGGCGCCTCTGAAAGTCGAAACAGCCTCTGCGACTGCGGCACCTGTTGAGCAAAATTTTGGTGCCGATATGCAGACTATTCTGGCCAAAGAGCTTGTTGATATCTCCGGAAACGAAGAAGCAAGCCCCTCAAGCCACATGACTGCACCTGAGGCTCAATCTATCGATGCGCCAGGGTCTGCCATCTCTACGGCCATTAACCCTGTTGATGCGGTTGCCGCAACCCCTGAAGCGGCACCAGTCACTGTGACGGCAACAGAAAGCCAGAGCGTTTCGGAACCTGTCGCCAGCATTGAAGCAGCACCAGAGCCGGCTGCGCAGGTGGCAGTCGCTTTGACACCCGCCGCTGCTACGACACCAACACCGGCACCCGCGCCCGTGATTAAAGCCGACAACCTTGGCGAAGTGATTGCAGCCGCAGGCTTACAGATGGTTGAAACACGAACATCAGCCGCTGCGCAACAAGCATCCACCCCATCGGCACCTGTTCGTCTGGGACGTCCGCGCAAAGCCGCAGCTGTCATCGATCAAGCACCGCTTGAGCAAGTAGAAACCCAAAACTGACGGGTGTCAGCTAACCTGCATTTCAAGCCTTTCCGCTTCCGAAATGCAGGTCTTCAGCTTTAAAAGAAAACGCCCCGATCAATTTGATCGGGGCGTTTTCTTTAGCCTTACTGAATAGCGTATTCAGCCAGCAATAGCCTCGACGGGATGTCTTGTCAGTATCGCCAGTAAATGTGCAAGTTCGCGGCGCATCTCGCGACGATCAACAACGCAATCAATTGCACCCTTCTCGAGCAAGAACTCGGCGCGCTGGAACCCTTCAGGAAGTTTCTCACGGACAGTTTGCTCGATCACACGAGGACCCGCAAAACCAATCAATGCTTTGGGTTCAGCAATGACCACATCTCCCATAAAAGCAAAACTTGCAGAAACACCACCCATGGTCGGGTCAGTCAGCACACTGATGAAAGGCAACCCTTCCTGAGCCAGACGTGTCAGCATGGCATTGGTTTTTGCCATCTGCATAAGCGAGAAAAGACTTTCTTGCATACGGGCGCCGCCCGAAGCGGCAACGCAGATGAACGGGCTGCGATTTTTGATGGCTTCCTGAACACCACGCACAAAACGCTCGCCGACCACAGAACCCATGGACCCCCCCATGAACTCGAATTCGAAACACGCCAGCACGACGGGCAAAGAAAGTATACGACCGCTCATGACCACCATGGCCTCGCTCTCGCCGGTTGCTTTGGTGGCCTCGGTGACACGCTCTGGATATTTACGCGAATCTTTGAATTTCAAGGGATCGACAGGGCGTGTGTTCTCGCCAATTTCGGTACGGCCATCGGCATCAAGCAACGCGTCGATACGTGCGCGGGCACCAATGCGCATGTGATGACTGCAGTTGGGGCAAACATTCAGACTTGCCGCCAAATCATCTTTATAAAGTACCGACTCGCAACTGGGGCATTTTATCCAGAGCCCTTCAGGAACCCGACGCGCACCGGCATCAGAGTTTTTATTGATTCGAGGGGGCAGAATCTTGTCAATCCAGCTCATGTGAAAATTGTTCCTGGTGAAATGTTCTTTTAATTAACCTGATGCCTGACGGTCTCAGGCCAAGGCCTGACGAACACCTGACAGCCAGGCTTTGGCTGCAGCGACTGCAGCAGCGTCAGGGTCTTCGCCACGCGAAGGCGCTGCAGCAACCGCCGCCTCCATGGTTTCGATGAGCTTACTGCCAATAATGACAGCATCACTGACCTGGCCAAGCCGGCGGGCGCTTTCAGCATCACGGATGCCGAAGCCAACACCCAAGGGGACATCGAGATGCTGGCGTAGGGTCGCAAGGCGCTGCTCGACGTCAGCCACATCAATATTCCCTGCACCCGTAACGCCTTTAAGGGACACGTAATACACATAACCCCGGGCAATTTTGGCGACTTTCTTGACGCGTTCTTCAGTGGAGGTCGGCGCAAGCAAAAAGATGGGCGCAACCGAAGCTTTCTCAAGATAAGCCGCAAATTCGATCATTTCTTCGGGGGGGTAATCAACCACCAAAACACCATCAACCCCGGATTGGGCGGCCGCATGGGCAAACGCCTCTTGACCGAAGCGCTCAATGGGGTTGGCATAGCCCATCAAGACGACCGGAGTACGGGTATCGGTGCTACGAAACGCTTTAACCATGTCAAGGACATGAACCAGCCCGACACCTTTTTCAATGGCGCGCTGTGTGGCGCGCTGAACCACAGGGCCATCAGCCATAGGATCTGAAAAAGGAACACCCAACTCGATCACATCTGCCCCGGCCTCAACCAGAGCATGCATCAGTGCAACTGTGGATGCCGGAGAGGGGTCTCCGGCAGTAACGTAAGGAATCAGGGCAGCGCGGCTGCCCTTGTTTGCGAAAGCCACCGCCAGGCGGTCTGTTTGACTCATGAGTATCTCTTACAAAGTGATGCCACTGAATTCGGCAACGGTGTGCATGTCTTTGTCGCCACGGCCCGAGAGGTTAACCAGGATGACTTTGTCTTTACCGAGCGATGGCGCCATACGAGCCGCCTCGGCAATCGCATGGGCAGATTCAAGGGCAGGAATAATACCTTCAGTACGACAGCATTTATGGAAAGCAGCAAGCGCCTCGGCATCGGTGATGCCGACATATTGTGCCCTGCCTGAATCTTTGAGCCAGGCATGCTCGGGGCCTACACCCGGGTAATCAAGCCCGGCTGAGATAGAGTGCGTTTCCTGAATTTGGCCATGCTGGTCTTGCATGATGTAAGTACGGTTACCATGCAGCACGCCGACAACCCCGGCATTCAAAGACGCCGCATGACGACCGGTTTCAATGCCTTCGCCAGCCGCTTCGACACCCACCAGCTTGACTTCAGGGTAATCAATGTAAGGGTAGAAAATACCCATCGCATTTGACCCGCCGCCTACCGACGCCACGACGTAATCGGGCTGGCGGCCTACATTTTCAGGCATCTGCTGGATACACTCTGTACCAATGACGGACTGAAAATCGCGAACCATGGCAGGATAGGGATGAGGCCCTGCAACCGTACCAATACAGTAAAAGGTATTTTCGACGTTAGTCACCCAGTCGCGCATGGCTTCATTAAGGGCATCTTTGAGGGTACGTGAGCCCGACTCCACCGGCACAACAGTAGCACCGAGCAACTTCATGCGGTACACATTGGATGCCTGGCGGCGAACGTCTTCACTACCCATGTAAACCACGCACTCGAGGCCGTAACGTGCAGCAACTGTGGCTGTGGCCACGCCGTGCTGACCAGCACCGGTTTCGGCAATGATGCGGGGTTTACCCATGCGGCGCGCCAGCATAATCTGACCAATACAGTTGTTGATCTTGTGCGCACCGGTATGATTCAGGTCTTCACGCTTGAACCAGATCTGGGCACCGCCCAGCTCTTCCGACCAACGACGCGCATGATAAACAGGGCTGGGACGGCCGACAAAGTGCTTGAGCTCGTAGTGGAACTCTTTCAGGAACTCGGGATCATTTTTGTACTGTTGATACGCCGCGCGTAATTCATCAAGCGCGTATACCAAAGTTTCAGCAACAAAAGAGCCACCAAAACGACCGAAATGGCCGTGCTCGTCGGGCAAATTATAGGGTTTCAAGGCGCTACTCTCTGGTTGTGCGAAGCCGCCTGAACAGGGGCCACATTAGGGAATCTTTTCATTTTAACAGTGCGTACCCGGCTGTGCTGCATGACAGGGCTACAAACGGGTCGCTGATACACCCGCCAGTTCGTTAAGG
>CAYTSJ010000222.1:0-4362 GCA_964440385.1 uncultured Pusillimonas sp.
TAACTCTTGATTCGAATTATGCCGGGTACCCGACATATTATCGGCAACGACTGCTGACAATAAAGATTCGATAGCCCCCAACATCGCTATGGCAAAAGCGGGCCCTATCAGTTCAAGCATTCGGGTCACTGTGATCTGTGGCCATTCAAAGGAAGGCAAACCGCGAGGCAGCTCTCCGAAGACACTGCCGATTGTTGGAACCCCCTGGAACTGGAATACAGACTGCAGCACCGTCATGAAAACCAATGCCACCAGTGGGCCCGGAATACGCGACAAGGTTGGCAAACGACCCGTTGCCAGGATAAGGGCCAGGGATCCTGACCCCACCAGGGTTGCCGACACGCTGGCCTGTGGTAAAGCGCCAAAAATGGCCAACAGCTTTTCATGGAAATGTCCTGACAGCTCTACCGGCAAGCCAAAGAAGTCTTTCCATTGACCAACAAAGATAATCACACCGATTCCAGCGGTGAAGCCGACGATCACGGGCTGGGGAATGAAACGAATCACAGCACCCAGCCTGGCCAAACCTAGAAATAACAAAATAACGCCTGCCATCAGGGTGGCTATTTGCAAGCCCTGCACCCCATGCGTTGCGACAATGCCAGAGAGGATCACAATGAACGCACCTGTCGGCCCTGCAATTTGCACCCGGCTTCCCCCGAAGACCGACACGGCTAAACCCGCTACGATGGCGGTATACAACCCCTGCTCGGGCTTGACGCCGCTGGCAATCGCAAAAGCCATGGCCAACGGTAAAGCCACTACACCAACAATCAGGCCCGCGACAATATTGCGCGACCATTGCGTGCGCGCCATCAACCCCGCTCTGTACGCATCAATTAAAGCAATCATGGGCCCTCCGCCCGCTAAACGAAATATCGTCAGGCAAACACCAGACAATCACCACTTTTATTATAATTAAATGATAATAAAAGCCGGGATAATTCTTTGAATGACCAATCTGTCATCAACTTTTTCAGTCTTTGTGGTTACAGATTAACTCTGGCACGACTAAAAAAACTACAATACGCGACTGTTTAATTTATTTTCCGAGACCACAGTGAGAAAAGTTGTCGCCGGCAAACTGCATGGCATTCGTGTCACAGGCGCCGATCTTGAATATCATGGTTCCATCACGCTTGACCCCGACCATTGCGAAGCCGCGGGTATTTTGCCTATGGAATTTGTTGACATCTGGAATAAACACTCAGGCGCCCGCATCAGTACCTATGTCATTTATGGCGAACGTGGTTCACGCTGCTGCATCCTGAATGGTGCCGCTGCGCGCACCTGCCAGAAAGGTGATGAAATCATCATCTGCAATTCGGTGTATCTCACCGAGCCAGAAATCGAACAGATTAAACCCGTCGTCCTGACATTCCACCCTGATAACGAAATTAAAGAACGCCTGGGCTACGACGTAGGCCGTGACGAACAAAACCGGCTGACCTTCAACATCATTCAATTTGACTGATACATCAAGTTTTATCTCGAACCTGCTCTCCAAAGCCACCTGAACACGGTGGCTTTTTATTACAAAAGCGTTAAAATCGCGATCGTTTCGCTAGGGGTGTCACGTTAGTGACTGAGATAGTCCCTTTGAACCTGTTGAGATCATCCTCGCGCAGGAAAGCGACCTTGCTTACAGCCGGCCTGTTTTTTTGATGATTGGCCGACTTTTCCTGGTTTGTCGCCCTGCTTTTCACAGCACATCATGACAAACACATCACACTCAAACAATTCCGCACTCACCCCTGTTTCATCTAAAGACCGCGTCTTCGGGTGGCATGAACATGCATCGCTCTGGTTCAGCCTGGGTGTTGGTCTGTTGGTCATGCAGGTAGGGGCCTACCTGGTTCCATCTGTGGGCACGAAAGACGCCGTTATTGCCATTCTGTTCGGCTCACTGATCGGCTCCGGTTTGTTGGCCTGGGTCGCGCGCACTGGGTGTGTTACGGGTCTATCGAGCTCAGGTCTGATTCACTGCACCTACGGTAATGCTTTTGCCCGTTTGCCGGTCATCCTGAATATTGTCCAGCTGCTGGGGTGGACCACATTTGAACTGGTTATCATGCGCGAAGGAACGACGGCCATCCTTCTGAAAGCCTTCAACCTGGATTTGAGTGGAATGGCAGGCATTGTGCTCATTACCCTGTTCTGGGGCGCCATACTTATGGGGCTTTTAGCAGGTTCAATGATCACACTGGTCCGAAAATTCATTAGCCGATTCGGTTTGCCTTTGGTGGTGCTTTCATTGATCTGGTTAACCTGGCAGTTTCTTGGAAAACTTCAGGCCCAAGGTCTGGAAGCCATGTGGAATCGCCCGGGCAATGGCACGATGGGTCTTTTTTCTGCCATGGATCTAGTCATGGCCATGCCGGTTTCATGGCTGCCATTGGTCGCTGATTATGCACGTCACGGTCGCAGTGGTCGTGGTGCGCTAGGAGGAACATGGCTCGGCTACACGCTGGCGAACATATGGTGCTACGCTTTGGGCGTGATGGTGGTCAGTGTTGCGGGGCCGGACATCAGTCTTGTCAGCGCCCTGCTTTTGGCTCAGGGCGGTTTGGTTGCGCTGGGCCTTATTATGGTTGATGAACTCGATAATGCTTATGGCGACTTGTACTCGGGCTCGGTATCAACCCACAGTCTGCTTGCGCAATGGAGTATTCGCCGTTGGGGGCTTGTACTGGCTGCCGTCAGTATCGCTTTGGCAACCTTGCTACCGATGCATTCGCTGGAACCCTTCCTGTTAACCCTGAGTTCGGTATTTGTACCACTTTACGGTGTGATTCTGGGTCGACAAGGGTTCTCGCAAGCAGAAAAACGACCTGAGGGTCAGTCTATCGTATGGTCTGCCGCTGCACTTTGGGTACTGGGTATTGCCTTTTATCATGGCATCGGGCACTGGGCGCCAGGCTATGGTGCCGCGCTTCCCACATTAATTGTGACGTTTGCACTATCGGCATTAACTCGCCGTTAACGTAAAAGCCAGGCTTTTTTGATACATATAGATCAAGTCTGATACGCCAAAGGGCTAATAAACTGAGTAACCAGTCTTGAATCCAGGAGAAACTGCGATGTCTTTGAAAACCACAACCGCTACATTGGTGCTTACGCTGTTTCTCGCAGGGCTGCCCTTCAGCCATAACAGCTACGCTCAGCCTCCAGACTCAGCTCAACAAGGGCAAGGCAAAGGCAAAAACAAAGATCATAAAGACGACAATCGCCAGGACGCAAAGCGACAAGGCAACCGTAATTCAGGGGATAAGAAGCCGCGCAACCCTGAAAGATCTGATCTTGCAATCAGCCTGAATTTTAGTGCCAGCCAAAGAGACTCCGTACGGGATTACTATAACCACATGTATCGCCAAGGGAAATGCCCTCCCGGCCTGGCCAAGAAAAACAATGGCTGCCAACCCCCCGGACAAACCAAAAAATGGCGCAAAGGTTTTCCTTTAGATGCCGGAATTACTTTCTACGATATTGACAGCGGCTTGCTGGCACGACTTGGAAAACCACCCTCGGGATACAAATATGTACGCGTGGCCTCAGACATTCTGATGTTGGCCGTAGGCACCAATCTGGTCGTTGATGCCATAGAAAACCTGGGAAATTATTAAACGAGGTTAACGGCCTTGTGAGGCTGCGGTTACACCACCCGCAGCACCCATATTGGTCGAAGGCAGTTCAATCAGCCACGACCGTACATTTTCTACAGGTGTGCCAGTCGTCTGTTGAGCAACTTTCGTCAGGGCGGCAATCAATGCCGCTTTTTTTTCGTCTGTGCGGCCGGCAATCAATTCAACACGAAAATTGATCGCACGCTCTTCCCATTGACCTGCCGCCATGTAGAGCCCTTCAGGCAATTCATGTAACATCACGCGCACCGAGGTCACTGGCGCTGCCAGGGCCTCGACGACGGCATCGCTGGTTTGCTGGACCAGTGCTTTTTTTTGATCGAGCGTGAAACCATGGGTTGCATTAATAGAGATAAAGGGCACGGGGAACCTCTCTGTCGGGTTAAAGGGTGAACACCATCCGGGGCATTATCGCTGGGCTCAGCGACAATTGACAAGAGACGCACTGCATTGCATTGATGGTATGGAGACGGCATGAACTGGAAGCAAGAACTGATTAATAGCGGGCTATGGATTGCCCAGGCCTACTCGATTACGCTGGTCTGTTTCGGGCTTGGTGCCTGGTTACTTGCACAACGTACTGTTTGGGGCCGACAGTTCTGGCAATTGTCGGGGGCTTATTTTTCGCCCCGTCGCAGTTGGCGCCCGTTACTGACTATCGCTCTGGTATTACTACTGACTTTGGCAGGGGTCAGACTGCAGGTTTTGTTCTCTAACTGGT
>CAYTSJ010000223.1:0-4333 GCA_964440385.1 uncultured Pusillimonas sp.
GGGCATCACCGCCCTGATCTGGATGTCGACCTATGGTGTGGTTCATCAAACCATGACCGTGGGCGATGTCGTGCTGGTATCGGCCTATCTGACCCAGTTGTATTCTCCGTTGAATTTTCTGGGTTTTGTCTATCGTGAAATCAAGCATGCGCTGGCCGATATGGAACGCATGTTCGGTTTGCTCGACAAGTCGCAAGAAGTCGCTGATTTATCCGGGGCCATAGCGCTGAACACACAGCAGGCGCAAGTGGTGTTCGACCATGTTGATTTTGGCTACGAGTCTAACCGGCAGATTTTGTCCGATGTGTCGTTTACTATTCCGGCCGGTAAAACCCTGGCCGTGGTTGGCGCTTCGGGTGCCGGTAAGTCAACCCTTTCCAGGTTGTTGTTTCGTTTTTACGATGTGACGCGCGGGCAGGTAAAAATTAACGGCACCGATATCCGGGAACTGACCCAAGACAGCCTGCGTCGCCATATTGGTATCGTTCCGCAAGACACGGTGTTGTTCAATGACACGATTGGCTACAACATTGCGTATGGCAGCCCCGGCGCGACGCAGGAACAGATCGAGCAGGCCGCCAGAGCAGCCAGCATACATGACTTCATCATGCGTTTGCCCGATGGCTACCAAACCCAGGTGGGCGAGCGTGGTTTGAAACTGTCAGGCGGTGAAAAACAACGGGTGGCTATTGCACGAACCCTGCTTAAAAACCCGCCCATCCTGATTCTTGATGAAGCCACCAGTGCGCTGGATACGCCGACCGAACGGGCGATTCAGGAAGAGCTCAATATCATTTCGCGTGATCGCACCACGTTGATCATTGCGCATCGCCTGTCGACAGTGGCGGATGCAGACCAGATTCTGGTGATGGATCAGGGGCGCGTCATCGAGCAGGGGACCCACCGTGAGCTGCTGGCGGCCGATGGCCGCTACGCCCACATGTGGGCTTTGCAGCAGGCCGACGAAACACAAGACGCCGAGTAAGGCAAGCCGTCGGGGCGCTCGGGCGCCCTGACGGCTTTAGCGTAAACGATGCTTGAGTACGCTATCTTCCGGCGCGCCAATACATTCCCAGCCCAGTTTTGCGCCACGCGATACAGCGGCATAGACTGCCGCGTTACGGTTGTGAACATCAAGTCGCTGATACAGGGTTTCGGTATGCGCTTTGGCCGTTGCGACCGAGATATTCAGACATCGACCGACAGTTTTCATCGGGTAACCCCGTGCCAGCAAAACCAGAACTTCATACTGTCGCGGCGTTAACCCCAGCAGTTCGTGTTCGGTCATTTCTTTTCTTGTGACTTGGGGGCCAGGCATATTTTGATTGATGGCTGGTGGCCAGCGGGGTGGTGTGCCTGAGGTCATGACAGGGTCACCCTGAGTTGCTGCCTGGTTTCGCACAGGCTCGGACAGGGTGCTTTTGTCGATAATTGGCGCACGGGTTGCTACCCCCGCTACAGCGTCTGACAAGGAAGGGAAACACGCGCCCCCCGCCATGACCAGCTTGATGGCCGCATGCAACAGGTGTGGATCGCTGGACTTGGGCAGGTATCCTGCCAGCCGGTGAGCCAGCGGGATAAGGTCTGACGGCATGTGGCTTGCTTCGCCCAAGGCGATGATGCGATTTGGTGCATTGATGTCTTCGATGCTGGCGATGACCCCTTCTGTACCATCGGGGTGATCGTGGTGTGATATTGACAGCAGGGCGACGTCAGTTGGCCAGTCTGGGCGGTCATCACCGGGTTTCGGGTAGTCGCGGCTGTGCAGGTAAATGTCAGTGCCCAGGTCGCTGATTAGCTGGAGCAGACCCAATCGCAACAGGGCATGAGGCTCGATGATGGTGATGTTTGCCATCCTGCGTTTCTTTGTAGTGCGTTCGGTGGTTAGACCGTTGACCGATGACCCAGGACCTGGCAATGTTATTTACCCAGTTTGGTCAGGTCAATCGGTGATTACCTTGTTTTTCATGTAACTAACTGATTAATTGATTTTTTTATGCCTTGTGGCATGAAAGTGTGCTTTCACTGTCATGTCGGTCGTTCCGGGCACCGCAAATGCCAGATGGTTGTGCTGTCTTTGACATCCCGGGTGTAGGCACTCAGGGTCAGCGTCACTTTGCAGTCATCGTCAGGGCTGCGCGATAGTGAAATCTTTCCCAAGGCCACGCCCTTGCCTGCACCCAGCGCCACGGTGCCGCTCTGACGCATCACGCTTTGCCCTTGGGGGGCCTTTCTGACAGTATCAACGGTATAGCGCAGGGTGTTGGCATGTTCGCTTTGAATATAGGGAACGATGACTTGGGTTTGGGTGCGCTGTTCCGTTTCTAGCCAGACCTGAATATCGGCGTCTGAAGTCATAGCTGTCTCCGGTGAAATCATAGGGACTCAATCACCTTTTCCGGACCGGATGATGCCGGTCCGGAAAAGGATCAGAGACCTTACTGCTGGACGATGTTGGCGTTATTGGCGTAACCCACCTGTGTCACCGCCGGTACCTTTTTGATCAATATTGGCGGAGTTGCGATGACCGCTTTGGTTGATGGTGCCGGTGACGTTATGACCGGTCTGGCCAATGTAGGCATCATGTCCCCAACCCCCCAGCTGGTTGACGGCGGCTACCTGGTTGGTGCCGTCACCAGAACCATGCCCCCCATGCCAACCGTGATGGCCGCCTTGACCGCCACTTTGCTCAATGACGACCGTGCCGAAGCAGGCCGCCTGGTAGACGCTGGCGGAAGACCCGGTGACATCCTCCTGGCTAATGTAATTATTATTGTTATTGCCCCAGTTGGTACTGATGGACGCTGTGGTGGAGGTTGTGTCCTCTTGCATGACCACATTGTCATTGAAGCTGCCATAGGTCGTTATGGTGGCGCTGGCATTGGTGTTGTCAGTCTGTTCGATTGACGAGTCATTGCCAAAACCGTTCTGGTAGCGAACCCGGTACCCCAGTGCAGCCACGCTGCCTGTGCCGTAGCCTTTTTGGCTATACGTACCGGCACGCAACTCGACGCCGTGGTCAAGTTTTGTGTCATAGCGCTGGTAGAGGGTATGGGTCAGTACCAACCCGGGTAAAACCTCCAGATCCTGACGGGGGTTGAAATACGGTACGTTTTCCAGCGTATTGCGCGAGGCACTAACATCCAGCTCAAGATGGACCTGCATTTCTGACGTGGCATACAGGCGTTGGCGACCCTGCAACCGGGCCTCCAGTCTTTGGTTGCCATCACTGAATCGGGTGGGGGCCAATGCAAGCATCCACTGGGCATCCGGTGTACTGCCGTATTTCAGCCATACCTCCATGCGCCGGGCAGTGATGTTGTTCTTCAGTGCCCGTAACGGGGTCTCGGGCGTGTTCCAGGTCAGTTGTGCCCCCGCGTGCCACTCGTCTGAAAAATGAATTTGTCCCGCCAGCCGCAGCCCGGTCCTGGCGCTGTCATTGAAGAACTGTCTGGAGACATCGCCTTCCAGGGTGACGTCTCGCGTGCGCCACTGCGCGCCTGCCCGGAACCAGTGATGGTTTAATCGACCTTCATCAAAGTCTGCGTTGCCATAACCGACACCCCCATACAGTCGCCAGTGGCTGGCGATGGGCGAGGAATACATCAGTGCTTCGGTGATCAAGTCACGGCTACCGGCGACGGGGCTGTCTGTGGCCTTGGCGCCGGACGTTTTAATCTGCAGTTCAGGCCTGGTGTGGGCATCCCATTCCGCTTTAAGGCGCTGTGCGCCTTGATGCTCGGGGTAACGGCTGATCACATACGCGGTCAGTTCTCTGGCCTGATCCCATTCCTGTAATGCCAGGGCATTCATCCCTTGAACACTGATCAGTTCCGGGTGATGCGGCTCAATGGTCTCGGCCATTTTCAGGGTGACCTCAGCTTTCCGGTTCAGCCCTTCTAACCGTTGTGCATCGGCCAGGGCAATGCGTAAGCCTGCATCACGGGGGGCTGCGTCTGACAGGGCCTGCAGTTGTTCAATCGCTTCTGCGGGACGGTTCTCGTTGATCGGGTCCTGGGCTGACAGGCGTTTCAGGTTGAACCACGCCTCGCTGGGCATGGGTTGCGGGTTCCCTTTGACGGGACGCCATACCGGTTGCTGTTCCACCCATGAGTTCAGGTTTACGGACGCCGCATCGTGCTGCCCGCTTTCCCGCAGCGCATAGAAATAAGCCAGTCGATCGTCATTGATTTCCAGGTCGTCTTGTCGCTCGCGGTCAAGAATGGTCTGGTAAAGTTGCGCGGCTTTTTCAGGTTCTTTTACATACAGCCATGCGGCTGCCACTTCGTTCAAAATGTAGTCCGGGGCGGCAATATGATCCCGGCGCAGGGCT
>CAYTSJ010000224.1:0-4326 GCA_964440385.1 uncultured Pusillimonas sp.
GTCGACGCAAGATGCCCGTATCGATTTTGCTGAAAGCCATCGGTATGTCACCGGAAGATATCCTGTCGTACTTCTTTGACTTTGACACCTTCACGATTAAAAGCGAAGGTGGTCTGCTCAATTTCGTGCCCGAGCGCTGGAAAGGCGAAATGGCACGCTTTGACATCACCGATCGTTCGGGCAAAGTCATAGTTGAAAAAGACAAGCGTATCAACGTCAAGCACCTTCGCGACTTGCAAGCGTCTAACGTCGAACATGTTTCGGTACCCGAAGACTTCCTGATCGGTCGCGTTTTGGCCAAGACGGTCATTAACCCTGATACGGGTGAAGTGGTTGCCTCGGCCAACGACGAAATTACCGAAGGGACTTTGACAGATCTGCGCGCTGCCGGTATTACCGAAATCCAGACGCTGTACATCAACGATCTTGACCGCGGTCCCTATATTTCGCAAACACTGCGTACAGACGATACCGCTGACCAGTTATCGGCACGCGTTGCGATTTATCGCATGATGCGTCCTGGCGAACCGCCAACCGAAGAAGCGGTTGAAGCGCTGTTCCAGCGTTTGTTCTATAGTGAAGAAACCTACGACCTCTCGCGTGTTGGTCGTATGAAGGTCAACAGCCGTCTGGGTCGTGGCGAAGACAACACAGGTCCGCTAACGCTGACCAACGACGATATCCTTGAAACCATCAAGGTTCTGGTTGAGTTGCGTAATGGCCGTGGCCAAATCGACGATATTGATCACCTGGGTAACCGACGTGTTCGCTGCGTGGGTGAATTGGCTGAAAACCAGTTCCGCGCAGGTTTGGTACGTGTTGAACGTGCGGTCAAAGAGCGTCTGGGTCAGGCAGAAACTGAAAACCTGATGCCGCATGACCTGATCAACTCCAAGCCTATTTCGGCGGCGATCAAAGAATTTTTTGGTTCAAGCCAGTTGTCGCAGTTTATGGACCAAACCAATCCGTTGTCTGAAATCACGCACAAGCGTCGCGTTTCAGCATTGGGACCTGGTGGTCTGACGCGCGAACGCGCCGGCTTCGAAGTGCGTGACGTTCATCCAACACACTACGGTCGTGTATGTCCCATTGAAACACCTGAAGGTCCGAACATCGGCCTGATCAACTCAATGGCCCTGTATGCCCGACTGAATGAATACGGCTTCCTCGAGACACCTTACCGCAAGATCGTTGACGGTAAAGTGTCCGAGCAAATCGATTACCTCTCGGCCATCGAAGAAGGTAACTACGTCATCGCTCAGGCTAACGCCGAGCTTGATGAAGAAGGTCGTTTTATCAGCGACCTGGTCGCTTGCCGTCAGGCTGGCGAAACGATGTTAACGTCGCCCGATAACGTGCACTACATGGACGTTGCGCCGTCACAGATCGTGTCGGTTGCGGCTTCCCTGATTCCGTTCCTCGAGCACGACGACGCGAACCGGGCCCTGATGGGTGCCAACATGCAGCGACAGGCTGTTCCTTGCCTGCGCCCCGAGAAGCCTTTGGTGGGTACCGGCATTGAACGTACTGTTGCCGTTGACTCGGGTACAACCGTTCAGGCCTTGCGTGGCGGTATTGTTGACCATGTTGACGCCGAGCGTGTGGTGATTCGTGTCAACGACGACGAAAACGTCGCCGGTGAAGTCGGTGTTGATATCTACAATCTGATCAAATACACCCGTTCCAACCAGAACACCAACATCAATCAGCGTCCTATCGTCAAGAAGGGTGACCTGGTTGCGCGTGGCGATGTGCTGGCCGATGGCGCATCAACCGACCTGGGCGAACTTGCCCTGGGCCAGAACATGCTGATCGCCTTCATGCCGTGGAATGGCTACAACTTCGAAGACTCGATCCTGATCTCCGAGAAAGTGGTCGCCGACGATCGTTACACCTCGATTCACATCGAAGAATTGACGGTTGTGGCTCGCGATACCAAGCTTGGACCCGAGGAAATTACACGCGATATCAGCAATTTGCCTGAAATCCAGCTCAATCGTCTCGACGACTCTGGCATTGTTCATATTGGTGCTGAAGTCCGTGCCGACGACGTTCTGGTTGGCAAGGTTACGCCTAAGGGTGAAACCCAGCTGACACCGGAAGAAAAACTTTTGCGCGCCATCTTTGGTGAAAAAGCGTCCGATGTAAAAGACACATCACTGCGCGTTCCTTCGGGCATGGTGGGTACCGTCATTGACGTCCAGGTGTTTACACGTGAAGGTATCGAACGCGACAAGCGTGCGCAGTCGATCATTGATGATGAACTACGTCGCTACCGCCAAGACCTGAATGACCAGTTGCGTATTGTTGAAAACGATACCTTTGACCGTATCCAGAAATTTCTGACAGGCAAGGTTGTCAATGGCGGTCCTCGCAAACTGGCCAAGGGCACTGCCCTTACCGCTGAATACCTCAACGACCTTGATCGCTGGCAATGGTTTGATATTCGTCTTGCCGACGAAGCAGACGCCCTGGTGCTCGAGCAAGGTAAAGAGTCGCTTGAGCAAAAACGTCACCAGTTTGATCTGGCCTTCGAAGAAAAGCGCAAGAAGCTCACACAAGGAGACGAACTGCCTCCTGGCGTGCTGAAAATGATCAAGGTTTACCTTGCGGTGAAGCGTCGTTTGCAGCCGGGTGACAAGATGGCCGGACGTCACGGTAACAAGGGTGTTGTTTCACGCATTACTCCGGTTGAAGACATGCCTCACATGGCAGACGGTACACCGGCCGACATCGTGTTGAACCCGCTGGGCGTTCCTTCACGTATGAACGTGGGCCAGGTGCTTGAAGTGCATCTGGGTTGGGCGGCTAAAGGTTTGGGTTATCGTATTGCCGAAATGCTTGACGCAGAAAAGGCTGTACAGATCAAAGATATTCGCGCCTTCCTCGAAAAGGTTTACAACTCGACCGGGGCATCAACCCGCCTCGATGAGTTGACGGATTCTGAAATCCTGGAAATGGCTCGCAACCTGAAAAACGGTGTGCCTTTGGCGACTCCGGTATTCGACGGTGCAACAGAAGAAGAGATTGGCAAGATGCTCGAATTGGCTTACCCTGATTCGATCGCCGAGAATCTGCAACTGACACCCGATCGTACTCAGGTTATGTTGTTCGACGGTCGTACTGGCGAGCGCTTCGAGCGTCCAGTCACTGTGGGCTACATGCACTACCTCAAGTTGCATCACCTGGTTGACGACAAGATGCACGCCCGTTCTACTGGCCCATACTCGCTGGTCACCCAGCAGCCTCTGGGTGGTAAAGCGCAGTTCGGTGGTCAGCGTTTCGGTGAGATGGAGGTCTGGGCACTTGAAGCTTACGGTGCCTCGTACACCTTGCAGGAAATGCTTACCGTCAAGTCAGACGATATTACGGGTCGTACCAAGGTTTACGAGAACATCGTCAAGGGTGATCACGTCATCGACGCAGGTATGCCAGAGTCGTTCAACGTTCTGGTCAAAGAAATTCGATCTTTGTCGCTGGACATGGATTTGGAGCGTAACTAATGAAAGCGCTACTCGACTTATTCAAACAAGTCTCGCAAGACGAGCAGTTCGATGCAATCAAGATTGGTATCGCATCGCCCGAGAAAGTACGGTCATGGTCTTACGGCGAAGTCCGCAAGCCAGAAACCATCAATTACCGTACCTTCAAACCCGAGCGTGACGGCCTGTTTTGCGCCAAGATTTTTGGTCCTATCAAAGACTACGAATGTTTGTGCGGTAAATACAAGCGCCTGAAGCATCGCGGCGTCATCTGCGAAAAATGTGGTGTTGAAGTCACTGTGGCCAAAGTGCGTCGTGAACGCATGGGTCACATTGAGCTGGCCAGCCCCGTCGCGCACATCTGGTTCCTCAAGAGCCTGCCCTCGCGTCTGGGTATGGTTCTTGACATGACACTGCGTGATATCGAACGTGTCCTGTATTTTGAAGCATGGTGCGTTATCGAACCCGGCATGACCCCGCTCAAGCGCGGTCAGATCATGTCTGACGACGATTACATTGCCAAAACTGAAGAATACGGTGACGACTTCCACGCCCTGATGGGTGCTGAAGCCGTACGCGAATTGTTGCGCACCATCGATATCGATCGCGAAGTCGATACCTTGCGTGCTGAACTCAAAGCCACCAGCTCCGACGCCAAGATCAAGAAAATCTCCAAACGCCTTAAAGTCCTCGAGGGCTTCCAGAAATCTGGTATCAAGCCAGACTGGATGGTCATGGAAGTGTTGCCCGTACTGCCGCCAGACCTGCGTCCGTTGGTACCGCTCGACGGAGGTCGTTTCGCGACCTCCGACCTGAACGATCTGTACCGCCGGGTCATTAACCG
>CAYTSJ010000225.1:0-4313 GCA_964440385.1 uncultured Pusillimonas sp.
GACCGGTGCCGCCGCCAGAATAATCGGGGTTAGCCCAAAGCCTGCAATAACATCGACTTTGTCGTTGACGATAAGTTCTTGCGCCAGTTTGCGAGAGTTGGCCGGAACGCCACCATCGTCCTTCAGGATAATTTGAATCTTGCGCCCGGCCACAGTATCGGTATGGTGGTCCATGAAGGCCTGGGCACCCGCATAAACCTGACGCCCTGTCGAAGCGAACGGCCCTGTCATGGGGACAATCAAGCCTACTTTGAAGGGTTCGGCGGCCATTACCTGAGGTGCGTGAATACCTGTGGCCGCCAAAACCATTGCACCCGCCAGCGAGCGTAAGAAAAACCTTTTTTTCATTCCAATGTCTCCGTTATCGTTTTGAATAAAAATTGGCCTGCATTTGTTGAATGGTTGTTTAAAACACAGGCTTTTATTGAATGCTGGAACTCGGCTTCTTCAAGACCCTCCTTGTTGTTTCAGTCAATTTTCTCCAGCAAATTGGCACCCTGGTACAACCAATCGACTTCCCATGGCACGTGAATGTCACGGCTTTTCGCCAGTTCGTTACGCAGCAAGCGCTCTCCTTCGCGTGCATGCACAATTGACCCGAACAACCGTGCCGTTGAAATGACGCGTGCTGTACGGTTTAAACGTTGCTCTTGATACCTGATAAAAGCCCCATTAATTTGATCGGGTGTCTGCGCGATTTCATGCGCCAGAACCAGAGAGTCTTCCATGGCCATAATTGCGCCTTGTGCCAGATACTGCAAGGTGGCATGTGCGGAATCCCCTAGTAGCGTTACGTTGCCGTCAGTCCAGTTGGTGGCGGGTAATACATCGTGCAGCAACCAGTTTTTATCAAGGGCAAAATACTTCAGCATGTCGCGAATTTCAGGTGCACATTTTGCGTAAGCCGCCTTGAATTCGTCTACACCGCCCCAAGTGGTTTCGCCACGGGCAAAAGCCGGACTCTGGAACGTACCTACGTTATTCATGACGGTACCTCCACGCAGACGGTATTGCACAATATGGCAACCTGGTCCACCGTAAATTACCATTGAATTGAGATAATCTTTATTAGAGATTTCCTCTACAGGGACCAAGCCTCGGTAGACAACGTAGCCTGTTGAGCGCGGGCCACCATCGTGAACAATGTTTGCGCGGGTTTTGGAACGCAAACCTTCACTGCCAATCATGGCGCGGCCTTTCAGCGTACGTCCGTCACTGCATTTCACAACCACGTGATCGGGGTGGTTCTCGTAGCTGTCAACTTCGCCTTCTTCAAAAGAGAAATGAGGTTCGCGACGGCAGGTTTCAATGAGCGCAGCATGCAAATCGCGTCGATGCACGACAAAATAGGGGTACTTGTAGCGTTGAACAAATCGTTCCCCTAGGTCAATGCGTGACACCTCTTTCAAATCAATGGCATCAACAAGAATCAGCGCATCCGGATAGAACACTGACGGTTCAAGAATATCCATGACACCTAGTTTTTTGAGTATGGCGTGCCCGTTGGGGGCAATCTGGATGCCATAACCAATTTCACCTACCTCCGGTGCGCGTTCCAGGACCCTGACCGGAAAACCCTTGCGCGCCAGAGCCAGACCGGCACTTAAACCGCCAATGCCAGCCCCTGCAACAATAAATGGCAAGTTGCTTGCTGAACTCATAAAAACTTCCTTTAGTTGAATGTGTGAGCACTGCAGGGAAAGTAAGGCCTCATGGCGTTTTCGAACCCATGACAATCACTCGGCACTGTATTTAAAAAATTGAATTAACCGATATGTTCTCGCCAGATATCTAGCGACTGTTGTGCCGGCCGATCGGAATAACTGAACAGTACGGCGTCGTCGCCAGCATCGATTTCAAAGTGGTAAGGCATCCACGAGGGGCAGACGAAAACGTCCTTTGGACCAAATTCGAGCGTCGTGTTACCCACGACACAACGGCCGCTTCCTTCAACGGCCACGTACACTGTGGAGTCGGTTGAACGATAGGCGCTGCCTTTAAAACCTTTGGGTAACAGCTGCATGAACTGACCCATGGTCGGCATGGCCCAGCCACCGGTGACAGGGTTCGTATACTGCAATTTGTGCCCCCAGCATGCATTCATCGGGCTGTGCAGGCGCATGGTTTCCAGGGCTTCGCGGGTTCGATCGTAGGGATACCAGAAGAGCGGCGATGTTTTTGAGCGCGGCTGGTACTCGACCGGCTTCATGGTGTTGCCGAATTCAGCCAGATTGGTGTTGGCCGCCACTGTGGTCTCTTGCGAGAGTTCTGGTCCTTTTTCCATGAACTGGGCGTTGAACAATTCAACTATCGCCAGGTCAAGACCATCCAGCCAAACCATAGGTTCGTCAGAGGTATTGCCGTGGTCATGGAATGTCCAGCTGGGGGTGATGACAAAGTCGCCAACATTCATGATGACTTTCTCGCCTTGAACCGAGGTATAGGCACCTCCCCCGTGCAGAATAAACCGCAAGGCGGATTGGGAGTGACGGTGAGCAGGCGCTACTTCGCCCGGCATGATCAGTTGCAAACCGGCATACAAACTGTTGGTTACCCGAGTCTTGCCGCGCAGGGCCGGGTTTTCAAGAACCAGCACCCGACGCTCGGCTTCCATGGCTGAAATCAAACCACCGGCTTCAAGCAACCAAGGGAAGCTGGCTTCCCACTTCCATAAATGCGGGGCCGATTGCGATTGTGGCGTTTCGGTCACGATGCCGTGCAGAACCTTCCATAGAGGCGTCATGCTGGCTGCATCAATTTTCTGGTAAAAGCGCTCGCGTTCTGCCTGATTATGGATGGGTTGGGGTGCGTTCATAAGGGTCTCCGCTGTAGTTTTTCAGGGGCTTCAGGCCAATTCAACGGCAACATGCATACGACCTATTTTTTCAAATTCAGCCATGATGGTGTCGCCCGGTTTCACGGCGCCAACCCCTTCGGGCGTGCCTGTAAAAATGACATCGCCCGGATGCAGGGTGTAAAACGCCGAGGCAAATTCAATCAGTTCTGGAATGCCCAGGACCAGATCTTTGGTGTTGGCTTTTTGGCGGTCTTCACCGTTGACCGTGAGGCGAAAATCCAGTGCACTGGCATCACCCATTTCGTCTGCGGTCACCATCCAGGGGCCAAGCACGCTGTAGGTATCTACTGATTTACGCAAGCTGCGCTCTTCGGGGCCACGCACGGTCATGTCCAGACCAATCGTATATCCTGCAATGTAGTCAAGCGCATTCTCTTTTTTGATGTTGACGCCAGGTTTACCGATAATGACGGCTAACTCGATTTCATGGTCGTTGCGGCGGTCATGGTGTCTGATTTGAACGGGTGTACCTGCACCAATCAGGGAACTGTTGGCTTTCAGAAACAACCCGATTTTCTGGATTTCCAGAATCTGGTTGTTGTTGTGAATGCCTTGATCAGCGCGTGCCTCTTGCAGGTGTTTCATGTAATTGACAGGGGCCGCGACCAGCTTGCCAGGGTTGGCGACAGGGCTGAGCAATTTGACCTCGTTGATGGACTTGGACGTCGCTTTGGGTAACAGGGTGTCAATACGCTGGCGAATTTTGTCGAGGTTGGCAATTAGCGGATCGTTAGTGGGCAGTGGGTAAGTGCTTGCCGGGATGACATCCAGTGCTTCTGAAACATCGAAAATCCGATCGTCGATAACTACCCCCAGACGATTGTTGTCATAACGGCAAATACGCATGTCCCCTCCTTGTCGGGAAATTTTCTGGCCTGCTCGTTCAGTGTTCGAAAACGACTTCAAGAGGCTCGTCAAGATTTATTTCAATCTAAGTGTGCGGTAACTTAAACATCACAGCAAGATGCTGGATTGAATACAGATCATTAAATTTATTAATGGTGGTGCGAGGTACGAATAGGTGTTTTCCCTTGCTGCATGTGGCGGGATTAAAAAAGATACTTTAATAACCAAGGTTTGCTGTCATTAAGGAAACAGGAGAGGGGTTTCGGTGTACCCTGATTGCGTACGACGGATCTGTAAAGTCCTTGATAGCATTAAATTAATTAACCTTTATAGTTGAGTTGTCTTATAAAAGCAGTGCCGTAATACTTTATTGAGACTTCAGAATGGGTCAGTCCAGAATCGATCTTTGCGATCTACAGCTTTTAAAAGAAGTGCGTTTGACACGCAGTTTGACTGCGGCCAGCGAGCGTCTGGGTTTAAGTCAACCTGCGGTTAGCGTACGGTTGGGGCATTTGCGCAAGCATTTTGCAGATCCGTTGTTTGTGCGAACATCCGACGGCATGATGTCGACCCCTTTCCTCGAGAGCCTCATTCCCGATATTGAGCAGGC
>CAYTSJ010000226.1:0-4310 GCA_964440385.1 uncultured Pusillimonas sp.
GTCTGACGCCCGCTGATCACGGCTTAGGCGTTGCTTTTGGTTTACTGCGTGGTGTGCTGATTATTCTGGTTCTGGTCTCTTTGGGTGGTTACACCGATTTGCCCAAAGAGCCCTGGTGGCGTGATGCCCGCCTGTCGCCCGTTGCGGTGCAGGGGGTGCAAGCCATCAAACAAATGTTGCCGCCATCACTGGCGTCTTGGTTGCCTTATTAAGTTTTAATTCAGGAAATTTTCATGTGCGGAATTGTTGGGGTTTCGGGTCGTAACCCTGTTAACCAGCTCATCTACGACAGTTTGCTGCTGTTGCAACATCGGGGCCAGGATGCGGCCGGTATCGCCACCGCATACGACCATTTCTTCAGTATGTATAAGGCACACGGGCTGGTGCGTGATGTCTTTCGCACGCGCAATATGCGTTCGCTGCCAGGTAACAGTGGTTTAGGCCAGGTGCGCTACCCGACAGCGGGTTCCTCTGACAGTGTTGATGAAGCGCAGCCGTTTTACGTGAATGCACCCTTCGGGATAACCTTTGTTCACAACGGTAATCTCACCAACTGGCGTGAGTTACGTGAAGAGCTGTTCCGGGTCGATCGTCGTCATATCAACACCAACTCTGACTCTGAAGTGTTGCTCAACGTGTTTGCCCATGAGTTGCAAATTGCCGCCAGTGGTGCTTGTCTCGATGACGAAGCTGTCTTCAAGGCTATTGCGGCGGTACACCGTCGCGTGCGCGGGGCTTACGCCGTCATTGCACAAATTGCCAGTTTTGGCATGGTTGCATTCCGCGACCCCCACGGCATTCGCCCGTTGTGCATTGGCTCGCAAGAAACCCCCAAGGGTACAGAATGGATGGTGGCCTCTGAATCTGTGGCCTTGTCGGGTTGTGGTTTCAATTTTGTCCGGGACGTTGCACCGGGGGAAGCGGTTTTCATTGATCTGGACGGTAACCTGACCAGCCGGCAGTGTGCCGAAAACCCCAGGTTGGTGCCATGTCTGTTCGAATACGTTTACTTTGCGCGTCCAGACTCCCTGATGGATGGCGTCTCGATTTATGACGCCCGTTTGCGTATGGGTGAATATCTGGCAGACAACGTTGCCAAAGCCTTGCGTTTGGGTGAAATCGATGTGGTCATGCCTATCCCCGACTCATCCCGCCCGTCGGCCATGCAATTGGCAGCCCGTCTCGGGTTGAATTACCGTGAAGGTTTTATCAAGAACCGCTATGTCGGTCGCACCTTCATCATGCCTGGCCAGGCCGTGCGAAAAAAATCGGTACGTCAAAAACTGAACGCCATCGATATGGAGTTCCGTGGCAAGAATGTGTTGCTGGTAGATGACTCCATCGTTCGCGGTACCACCAGCCGTCAGATTGTTGACATGGCGCGCGAAGCCGGTGCCAACAAGGTGTTTTTTGCCTCTGCCGCACCGCCCGTCCGGTTTCCCAATGTGTACGGCATTGATATGCCGACACAAGCCGAATTGATTGCCCATCAGCGCGAACCCGAAGATGTCGCCCGTGAAATCGGTGCCAGTGGCCTGGTCTATCAAGACTTGGCCGACCTTGAACGGACGCTGACCGACCTGAACCCGGCCATGCGCGAATTCGAGTCTTCTTGCTTCAACGGCCAGTATGTGACCGGCGATATCGACGCTTCGTATCTGGCGCGATTGAGCCAGACCCGGGGTGGTTCTTTACCCATGCCCGAGATTGCTTCCGATGACAGTTAAACGGTTTTAGGTTTAACACGCTCTGGCCAGTCAATGCGACTGGCCTTTTTTTTGCCGTCAGGTCATGTGATCGAACTATTCAATCACGAAGCGAAGTGTTAATATTTGATCACTATGTTCATAAATGAATTTATTCATTTCAGTGAGCGTAAAAAAATTCAAAAACTCAAAGGAGACCACATGACCACACAACGTATTGGCATTTCCGGGGCAGGTATTGGCGGTTTGACGGCAGCAATTGCGCTGCGCCAACTGGGTAAAGAGGTTGTGGTCTATGAACAGGCCAAGGCGTTTGCGCGGGTGGGTGCTGACATCAATCTGACACCCAATGCAGTGCGCGCCCTTGATGGCTTGGGTATTGGCGAGGCCTTGCGCAAAACTGCCGCCCGTCCGGCCTGGCGCATCAGTCGCGACGGGTTTACGGGTGAAGAAACCTCTCGCATCGCAATGTCCAACGCTGCAGAAGACAAATACGGCGCACCGCAACTGACGCTTCATCGCGCTGATTTGATGCAGGCCCTTGAAAACGCTGTCCCGCCGGGTACTGTTCAGTTTTCAAAACGCGTCACCTCGGTCAACCAGAAAGACCAGAAAGTGCATATCGGTTTTGAAGACGGCACCACCGATGTGGTCGATGTGCTGATCGGCGCCGATGGCATTCATTCCTCGGTGCGTACGGCCTTGCTGGGTAAAGAAAGCCCCATCTTTACAGGTGTCGTTGCTTACCGCGCAGTCGTCCCGGCCGGGAAACTGGCGGGCTTGCCTAACCTGGATTCATTTACCAAATGGTGGGGTGCCGTTCCCGAAGTACAGATTGTGACCTTTCCCCTGAACCTCGGCAAAGACATCTTCATTTTTGCCACCACGCCGCAAGAAGGCTGGCACCTTGAATCCTGGACGGCTCCGGGCGACGTTGCTGAACTCAAGTCGCTGTATCAAGACTTTCATCCCGAAGCGCGTGCCTTTCTTGACGCCTGTGATACGGTTTTGAAATCGGCTTTGTATGTGCGCGACCCTTTGCCCCGCTGGTATGAAGGCCGCTGTGTCCTGATGGGTGACGCTGCGCACCCGATGATGCCTTTTATGGCCCAGGGGGCAGGGCAAGCCATTGAAGACGCGGTTGTATTGGCACGGTGCCTGGCCGCCCCTGAATTCGCTTCGACCGAAGCCGCCTTGCAGGCGTTTCAAGATTCACGCCTTGCCAGAACGGCTCAAATCCAGATCGGTTCAAGGGGTAACAACTGGCTCAAGGCAGGTACAAATGCCGACTGGGTGTATGCCTACGACGCCTGGGGTACCCCGCTGGGTGAACCCTCAGGTCAAGCGGCATGAGCAATGTACGGGGCGGTCGTCGTCAGGCCTGCGTTAACCCCGCCCAGGCGTCAATCCCGTCCTCAAGCCAGGACGCATCGCAGTCCGGCTTGGTCACACCGGTTATTCGTGGTCTTCGCTTGCTTGAATATATTGCCAGGGGCGGGAACACCGATAACCTCAGCGAAGTGGGCCGCCTGATTGATGTCAATCGGCTAACCGTCATGCGCTTGCTGGCCACGCTTGAGCACGAGGGGGTCATCGAGCGCTTGCCCGCCGGCGGATACCAGCTGGGTTTGCGTTACCTGACCTTGGCTGCAACGGGGCTTGCCGGGCACGACCTGATCGCAGCGGGTCGGCGGGTCATCCGGCAGTTGTGTCAAAAAGCCGGACATGCGGTTTACCTGAGTCTGCTGGACGGCGCCGACATGACGTATGTGTTGCGTGAAATGCCACCGGCAGGTTTGGTAAGTTTGATCACAATTGGAAGCCGGGTTGCGGCCTGGCGGGCAGCGCCCGGGCGCGCGATGCTTGCCGCATTACCGCTTGAACAATTGCAGCGTCGGCCCGACATGCAGGCCTTGTCCGCCACAGAGGCAAGCGCTTACACTCAATTGCTGGCCGATCTGGAACAGATCCGCCAGCAAGGGGTGGCCTGGAGCCATTCGGCATTAGAGCAGGGGATATCCGCCTGCGCCGTAGCTGTTACTGATGCCTTGGGCCGACCTGTTGCGGCCATCAGCGTGGCCGGGGCTTCACATCTTCTGGCCGATACGCAGGTTGCCAGGGCTTTGCAAGACCAGATCAAAACCGCCGGGCAACAACTGTCAGCCCTTGCACTTGAGCTTGATGGCTAAGCGTCGTTATGGCTGTCTTGCATTCAGCGCAGCCGACAGCTCTTGCGCGGCCGCTTTGACTTTAGCGACCAGCATGTCACGATCGTTTTCCGGAATATGCAGCGCCTGAACGGTCATACCCACGGCCGCAACAACCTGGCCGCTCTCGTCAAAAACCGGGGCGGCAATCGACGCAATATTGGCTTCGAAAAAACCCTCTCCCAAGGCATGCCCGCGTGCTTTGTCGGCCTGAACCAGCTTGAACAAATCAATCACGGTAGCCGGCGTGTTTGCGTTGATTCTCCGGAGTTTTTCTTCCGGGTAGAGGGCGCGCAGCTCATCCAGCGTATGATGGCTGAGCATGACCCGACCCAACACCGTGGCATGTGCGGGCAAGCGGGTACCGATGTGCACCGAACTGCTAAAAACCGATGCG
>CAYTSJ010000227.1:0-4309 GCA_964440385.1 uncultured Pusillimonas sp.
GTACCGATTGCCACCCTGACGCTTGCGCTTGAAAAGCCATGGTTTGAACTGCCCGAGCCCATGATGATGATGAACGACAGCAACAACCCTGGTGCTTTAGGGCAATGGCTGTTCAACCATGCCCATATTGCAGCCAAACCAGACCGGCAAAAGATCTTGTCGGTTGTGATCAGTGATTGCAGGGCGTTAATGCAGATGGATCGCGACAATGCAATGTCAGGTCTGATTCAGCAGTTGCAGAACCAAACACGCAGGTTTGGCGTCATGCCCACCCTCATCGCCAAGAGTCTGATCATCGAGAAACGCGCGACTTTTGCTGCCACACCTGGCTTGCATCGACCCGTCAACGCCACACCCTGGCCGGATCTGGTGCTGGCAGGCGACTGGACGGATACAGGCTACCCGGCCGTGCTGGAAGGCGCGGTTCGCAGCGGACTCTCGGCCGCGCAGGCACTGCTTAAACAATAAGATCGACCTGCTGCAGCGTACCCAAACGCCCCTCTTCTGACACATAAATGCCGGTGCCGCGCACCTGACCGTGAAGGGTATTGGCACTGTCTTTAAGATCAAAGGGTGTGGCCGACTGACCCAAGTACAACGCCCCCACTTTGCGCTGGACCAAAGAAGTGATCTGATCCTGGCCCTGATCATCCTTGCTCCAGATCAGAAGCTGGGCAAAAATACGGTCAGACTCATCAATCCAGCCATTGCGGTCGTCATCATAGGCCGCAAGGTCGGCAAAACCGTCCCCGCTTTGAGCACCGAACAGTTCGGTGCCATTATCAATAGCGCCATTGGCATTTTTATCGAGCGCCAGGAAACCGCTGGCCCCGGTTACAAACGAAATTTGATCGGTTGCGCCATCGCTGTCGATATCAAAGTCATATTTCTGAGCCGTCAACCGGGCGGCAGTCCCACCGAAGTTGATCACCAATGGATCTTTGCGCACACCATCTCCGGCACGCAATGACACCGTACTTTCACTGGCGAATTCACGTTGCATCTGCATCGAGACACTGAACTGCAAGGTCTTGCCGTCAGCCGTGCGAATTTCCCCTTGAGCAGAAAAAGAGGTTTGTTCAAGTTCGTAGACAGACTCACGACGGTCATATTCAACACCCCACCCTGCAGGCTGTGCCGTCTGGCCGGAGGCTGAAGCCACACCGTCCACAGGGGCAGCAAGCGCAGCACCTTGGCCAGCACGCGTAAACTCGGACGCGTCAAGTCGCACAAATTTCTTGCCTGTATAGGCCTCGATGAGAATGATCAGCAACTTGAGTTTTGGGTCTGACTCAACGGCATCAGTTTGTGGGTCAACCGCCCCGACCCCGGTGGAAGCCAAATCCCCGCCAACAGCAGAAGGTTGCCCCGCCTGCCCGGTAGCCGTCTGAGCAGCGGACTGAGCCACGGCCTGCCGACCGGCCTCAGAAATACTGACTGACACCCCCTGAGGCCCCGCGTCCGTTCCGGCACCCGGTGACAAAGTTGCCGAATCTGGAATACGCTGCTGCCCCTCAAAGTCGGGACGCTGGCTTCCTGCCCAGGCACGCAAGGATTCTTCGACCGTCACCTGACTGATGCGGGTATGCTGGCTCGCAAACGACACTGCTGAACCTTCGATTTTCATGGATCACCCGTTCAAAGTTTGGAATAGAACGTCACCCGCAACACAATGACATCACTGACTTCGAACTTAACGACAGAAAAACGAAATTGTTTAAAAAGACAGGCTCGACGGGCGTCAAGCCAGACGCTGCATACTGAAAAAACCCAAAGCCGTCAAAGCCAGAGAACCTGCCAGACTCATGAACATGTAGAGAAACGCAGGGACCCAGTCACCCCGTTGCAACAAACCAAAGGTTTCGGCTGAAAAAGTTGAAAAGGTAGTGAGGCCGCCGAGAAACCCCGTGACAAGAAACAACTTCAGCCAGTCTGGCAAAGCAGGCATATGCAACAGTAACGCCAGCATCAGGCCGATAACATAAGCACCTAACCAATTAGCGACTAATGTGCCCCAGGGCAGCGCTGCCCCCGCATGATTAAGCCAAAGCCCCAGCAACCAGCGGCTGATCGCACCTAAAGCGGCACCCAGGCCAATCGCCAGCAAATGAGCTATGGATAGCATGGCCGGACCTTGAAAGACAATCTATCTATGACATGCCCGGCCATTTCAGGAACTACAGTTGTGCGTGCTGTTGAATGTAGCTGCGCACCAGGTCGACCGAGCAGTCCATGACCTGTACTTTCTGAGGCAATGAAGCCAGGTGCCCCAGATGCGCCGGCGGCAAGGCAGGCTGACCAATGGCTTCGACGATGGTTTCGTTGAATTTGGCCGGCAACGCGGTTTCGAGGACCAGCATGGGGATGCCGGGCTCGATGAACGGACGAGCGACTTTAACCCCATCGGCCGTATGCGGGTCGATGATCACACCGGTGGCTTTATGCACAGCAGCAATTGTGGCCAGACGGTCGGCGTGACTGCTGACGCCGGCAACAAACCCGTAACGGGATTCGAACAGGGGCTTCAGATCGGAGAGATCGAAATAGCCATCGGTTGAAAGCTGCTGCCACAATGCCGCAACACGCGCCGCATCTTGCCCGACCAGATCAAAAACGAAACGCTCAAAGTTCGAAGCCCGCGAAATATCCATGGACGGGCTGGATGTGGCGTGGGTTTGCGCCGCCGAACGCGGGCGATAAACCCCGGTGCGGAAGAACTCTTCGAGCACATTGTTTTCGTTGGTGGCCAACACCAGGCGGCGAATTGGCAAGCCCATTTCGCGGGCCAGGTGACCAGAAAGGATGTTGCCAAAATTGCCTGACGGAACCGCAAACGATACCTGCTGCCCTGGGCCCGAAGTGGCACGCAGCCAACCCCAGAAGTAGTACACCACCTGTGCGGCAATACGCGCCCAGTTAATGGAATTGACGGCCCCAAGGTGATAGCGGGATTTGAAATCGAGGTCAGCACCCAAGGCTTTGACGATATCCTGACATTCATCGAACACGCCTTTAACAGCGATGTTATGAATGTTGGCATCTTGCAATGAATACATTTGCGCACGCTGGAAATCGCTCATGCGGCCATGAGGTGACAGCATGAATACTGACACACCCTTTTTGCCTCGCAAGGCATATTCAGCGGCCGAACCGGTGTCACCCGATGTCGCCCCCAGAATATTCAGCGTAGTACCGCGCTTGGCCAGGACGTACTCGAACACCTGGCCCAGAAACTGCATGGCCATGTCTTTGAAGGCCAACGTAGGACCTTGCGACAGGCCCAGCAAACTGAGCCCGCCGTCGAGGGGCTTTACCGGGACGATATCAGGGGCGTCAAAGGCATCGGTTGTGTACGCCGCTGCCGTGAGCTTATCTAGGTCGGTGCGCGGAATATCGTCGATGAACAAACTGAGAACTTCAGTCGCCAGTTGCGGGTACGACAGCGCACGCCAGGACTCGAGCGTAGACGTGGAAATTTTCGGCAGTGATTCTGGCAAGGCCAAACCGCCATCAGGCGCGAGACCTTCAAGCAGGATGTCAGAAAACTGTAGTGGCGCCATACCGCCTCGGGTTGAACGATATTTCATTGGAGACTTTCTACCCGCAAGCGGGTGACAGGAGATTTGACAAACGGCAAAGCCTGGATCTCTTCGATCGCCAGATTGACATTACCTTCACGCGCCTCGTGCGACAGGAAAATGATGTCGGCATCTTCAGGGCCATGGGGTTCCTGGAACATGGACCCGATGGAAATCTGATGCTTGGCCAGTACACGGGCCAGGTCGGCCAGAACACCAGGACGGTCCTCAACACGTAAACGCAGGTAGTACGAAGAAATGACGTCTTCCATGGACAGGATGGGTGTATCGGCCATGGAACCTGGCTGGAAGGCCAAGGCAGGGACACGATGCTCGGGATCGGCTGACAACAGGCGAGTGACATCGACCAGGTCGGCAACCACGGCAGAGGCTGTAGGCAACTCGCCAGCACCCTGACCGTAATACAAGGTTGGCCCGACCATGTCACCGAAAACCTGAACGGCATTCATGGCCCCTTCGACGCTGGCCAACAGGCGTTCAGCGGGAATCAAGGTGGGATGAACGCGCAGTTCGATGCCGTTTTCTTTACGTCGGGTAATACCCAGCAACTTGATGCGATAGCCCAGACGCTCGGCGTGCTCGATGTCTTCTTTAGCCAAGGCGGTAATGCCCTCGATGTAGGCCTTGTCGAACTGGACCGGAATACCAAAAGCCAGCGAGGCCAGCAGGGTCAGTTTGTGAGCCGCATCAACCCCTTCGATGTCGAAGGT
>CAYTSJ010000228.1:0-4240 GCA_964440385.1 uncultured Pusillimonas sp.
GCCTTCGATCAGGGTGTACGGGTCACCTTCCATAAGCATGCGGTCTGAGAACGTGCCTGAATCCCCTTCGTCGGCATTACAGGCGATGTATTTCTGGCTGGCCGGGGTGTCAAGTACCGTTTTCCACTTGATGCCCGCAGGGAAGGCTGCGCCGCCACGCCCACGCAGGCCAGATTCAGTGATCTCTTCAACAATTTGTGCCGGTGTCATGCCAATGGCCCGTTTAAGGCCTGCAAAGCCGCCGTGGGCCTGATAGTCAGACAAACTGAGCGGGTCGATAATGCCGACGCGGGAGAAGGTCAGGCGCTGCTGGTTTTTAAGGTACGGAATCTGTTCTGTGAGCCCCTGACACAATGGGTGGTTTTGCTGGCCCAGATGCCAACCCGCATCGAAGAGGCTGACAATATCGTCGGCTTCGACCGGACCATAGGCTATGCGTCCTGAAGGCGTGTCAACCTCGACCAGGGTTTCCAGCCAGAGCAAACCCCGTGACCCGTTTCGAATGATTTGAGCATCAATGCTACGGGCTTTGGCTTCGACCATGATTTTGCTGGCGACCGCATCGGCACCGACGGCCAGGGCGGCCGCATCTTTGGGTACAAAAAACGTGAGGCTTGCCATGCTTAAGCCCCCTGATCGGCTAGCAGCCGGTCGAGTTTGCCTGCGGTGATACGTGCGTGTGGTTGACCATTGATCATGATGGCGGGTGATTGTGCGCATAAACCCAGGCAGTAGACCGGCTCGAGGGAAACTTTGCCGTCGCTACTGTTCTGATGGAAATCGCACCCCAGTTTTTGCCGGGCGTGGTCAATCAGGGCATTGGCGCCCATGGCCTGACAGGCTTCGGCACGGCAGATTTCAAGGATGACGCCGGCAGGTGTGTTTTGCCGAAAATGCGGGTAAAAGCTGATCACACCGTGAATTTCGGCCCGTGAACGTTGCAATGCTTGCGCCAGCAGAGGGACTGCTGCATCGGGAATGCAGCCCAATTGATGCTGGATGTCGTGGAGTACAGGCAGCAAGTTGCCGCGTGTTTCGGCATGGCGCGCTAGCGCTTGTCGGGTGGCCTGCTGAACCGGGTCTTCCTGGGAGGGCATACAACGTCCTTGGGCGAAATCAGATGCTTTATTATGTTTTTGTATGCATAATAAAAAGTGTTTATTTAAGCTAATCTAACGCTTAAATCGTCACTATTCAATATGAAATAAATGTCATATAAATTCCAGGCGTGTCTTAAGTCAGAATGGACGCTGTCATTGATCGATGGCAGCGCTTTTGCCTTGGGCGATATTCTGCGATTGTTGTCGGCCATCGAAACGACCGGCAACATTACAGGGGCCTGTCGTGAGTGCGGCCTGTCCTATCGCTACGCCTGGGGGATATTGCGACGCGCCGAGCAGGTGTTCGAGGCGAGTTTGCTTGAAACCCATCGTCGCCAAGGTACACGTCTGACCACGTTTGCCAGTCATTTGTTATGGGCGCATCGACGCACCGAGGCCAGACTGGCGCCTACCTTGCAAAGCCTGGCGTCCGAGCTTCAAGAGTCGCTGGAAAGCCTTCATCCGGGTACCCAACCGCGATTGCGGCTGCACGCCAGTCACGGGTTTGCCGTCGAGGGGCTGGTGCAGCAGGCGGCCGGGCATGACGCTTTCTCAATTGAACTGCGCTACCGTACGGCCGCGGAAGCTTTGGCCGCCTTGAATCGTAACGAGTGTGATCTTGCAGGCTTTCAGGTGCCGATGGGTGAGTTCCAGCGGCCCATGCTGGCCCATTACGCGCCATGGCTTGATCAAGACCGTCATTGCCTGATTTATCTGGCGCAGCGCGACACAGGGCTGTTTATTCAGCCTGATAATCCGCATCACATTCAGGGTATTGCCGATCTGGTCAAGCCGGGAGTGCGTTTCGTGAACCGGCAGGTTGGGTCCAGCACGCGCATGTTGGTGGGGTTGATGTTGGCACGTTTGGGTATTGATCCGGCCAGGGTTAATGGTTACGACACCAGTGAATTTACGCATCTGGCGATAGCCGCACATATTGCCAGTGGTATGGCCGATGTTGGCATTGGCGTAGAAACGGCGGCCTGGCGATGCGGGCTGGCTTTCATTCCATTAGTCAAAGAGGGTTATTTTTTTGCGGTCAACCGCGAGAGCGTGAGTTCGCCACGTATGCAAGCGCTGCTGGAACTGTTGAGGGGCGAAGGATATCGTTCCTTTGTCACGGGCCTGGTTGGCTATGAAGCCCACGATATGGGCAGGGTCATGACGCTGCAAGAAGCGTTTCCTGATACGCTTGCCGAAGGAGACACAGGTAATGAAACATAACGAGAAATCATTCAATAAAGTCATTTTCATGGCCAAAGGGGTGCCTGATGCACCGGGCAAGCTGCCCTTTCTTGACTGGAAAGCAGGGCAGCCGTTGGTTGATACCTTGCATCGTCCTTTGCGTGACTTGCGTATTTCAGTGACTGATCGCTGTAATTTCCGGTGCACTTACTGCATGCCGCGCGATGTGTTTGACGCTGACTACCCGTTCATGCCGCATTCGGCACTGCTCAGTTTTGAAGAAATCACCCGGGTGGTCCGGGTAGCCATGCAGTTGGGGGTACAGAAAATTCGTCTTACCGGGGGCGAGCCGCTGCTACGTAAAGACATTGAAAAACTGGTGGCTATGCTGGCCGCATTGCGCACCCCTGAAGGGGTGCCGCTTGAGCTGACTTTAACCACGAATGGCACGTTGTTGCGCAAAAAGGCACAGGCCTTGAAAGATGCCGGCTTGCGTCGCGTAACGGTCAGTCTTGATGCGCTGGATCCGGTTTTGTTTGAACGCATGAGCGACAGTCAGGTGGCCGTCGAGACCGTGCTTGATGGCATTGAGGCCGCGGCTCAGGTTGGACTGGCACCGGTCAAGGTCAATATGGTGGTTCGCAAAGGGCTGAATGATGACCAGATTTTGCCCATGGTGCGACATTTCCGTGGCAGTGGTCATGTCTTGCGCTTCATTGAATACATGGACGTGGGGTCCACCAATGGCTGGAATTTGGCGGAGGTCATGACGGGCCGGGAAATGCTGGACCTGATTGGTTCCCATTTTCCCATAGCGCCGGTCGGGGCCGATTATGCCGGTGAAGTGGCTGAGCGTTGGCGCTACCTCGATGGCGCGGGTGAAATTGGCGTTATCACCAGTGTGTCCCATCCGTTTTGTCGCGATTGTTCCCGCGCGCGGTTGTCGCCCGAAGGCCAACTGTATTTGTGCCTGTTTGCCGGGCAGGGCTATGATTTGCGGTCAGTGGTCCGCAGTACCGGTTCGGATGATATTCTGGCCGGCCACCTGGCAGGAATCTGGACGGGGCGCACAGACCGGTATTCCGAACTGCGTGGTACCGACGCTCAACCCCGCCACAAAATCGAAATGAGCTATATCGGTGGTTGATCCGGGGCAGATTACCGGTCTGATTCTTGCCGGGGGGCAGTCCTCCCGGATGCAGCAAGATCAATTACAGCCGGTCGATAAAGGCTTGCTGCTGCTGCAAGGGCGCCCGTTGGTCGCCTGGGTTCAGCAGTATCTTGCAGGTCGGGTTGGAACGGTATGGGTCAGTGCTAACCGTTCCATCGACGCCTTTTCGCCGTATGGCAAAGTCATGACTGATGACCCTGCTTATGGTGAATCGGCCGGCCCCCTTGCCGGTGTTGCAACTGCACTTTGCCGGTTGAAAACGCCCTGGTTGCTGACTCTGCCTGTCGATACCCCCATCTTGCCCAATGACATGGTGACGAAGATGTTTGCCGCCACGAAGAACGGGTCGAAACTGGTCAGTGCGGTTACCGACCAGGGGGCGTACCCCTTGTGCATGCTGGTGCATCGTGACTTGGCGATTTCATTGCGTACCTCCCTGTTGTCTGGGCAACGTAAAGTCAAGGCCTGGCAGGCTTTGGCAGGGGGCACTGAGGTTCATATCAGCCCGCAGGGTGACGATTTTTTTAATATCAACACCCTGGCTGATTTGCAACAGTTGCAAGCCCGCCTGCAAACTGTAGTGAAGCATGGGCTGTAGCTGCGCTGGCTTTAGCTGGCCTGTAAAAGGCCATTTTTCTGTCTGCAAACGACAGGACGACTGATAAACCTGCGTTCAGGACAACCAGTGGGCAAAGTCGTAATACGCCACGACATCGTCGTCGGACACGGTCGTGTTGACCGGGATGCGCGCCAAACCCGATGCCCAGGGTAAGGCACTGATAAT
>CAYTSJ010000229.1:0-4239 GCA_964440385.1 uncultured Pusillimonas sp.
ATTTTAATGCCTATAGAAGCAGCCGTGCTGACGGAATCTCAAATAACCGAAACTTAAAGAAACTCCCCAACCGCCACTATAACGAAGAGTCGCATAATTTTATATTAAAAGAACAGACCAAGAAAACCATTCCCTATTAATCAATTTACCCTACACCCTATTTATCGTGAGTTATCTCGCACTCTGCGGATCGAAACATTCGAGAGGTACAGGCGGCAAGATCGCAACCGGACTCATAAACCAGTTTTTAAATCGGAAAATATTAATAATTTAAAATATCTACGAGGCCTTATCGACAAAAGTCATGTCAACGAAGCTTCAGCAACCGCCCAATCCATCGGGGTATCAATATCGATGGCTTCACGGGCGTTTTCCATAAGTAACGGGATCGTGTCAGAAGTGAGAAATTTACGTTCAGATCTCAACCGGGAGGGCGCAATCAAATAAATCGCGCCGTTGAGCATCCAAGCGGGCTCGAGGTCTTGAGAGCGTAACCCAATCGAGTCCCAACCGAGAAAAGGCTCCATCGCATTATTTGTCGTGCGAAAGCACCAAGCAGGATGGCTAGTGGCTGGACTAACGCCAACAACAGGATAAAGCCCATCGTGCTCCGAGTAGAGCTCAATCGCTCGTCGAATCGTTTCAGATGAGCGGAACGGCGACGTAGGCTGCAACAGCAGCAGACCGTCGACTGCACCGAACTCAGCTTCGTAAGCATCTAGTGCGTAAATGGCAACATCTACACTGCCAGCAGTATCCGTAGCCAAATGAGGGGGACGCAAACTAGGAACATGTGCCCCGTATTCTCGGGCAACACCCGCGATATCTTCATCATCTGTAGAGACTTGAACACATGAACAAACCTCGCTTTCGTGGGCTGCCTTTATCGACCATCCGATAAGAGGCATGCCCCCAAGAAGCTTTATGTTCTTACCTGGCACCCGCTTTGAGCCGCCACGAGCAGGAATCAGCGCAAGAATTTTCATTTCAGAATCGACTCAAACTCGACTTGCGCACGCTTAAAATCCTCCATGCGCCCAATGTCTAGCCAATATTCATGGACGGGAAACATTGCTACATCGCGCTTAGCGTCAATAGCTCGTTCTAGAAGAGTTGGCATGTCCACTTTCATACCGGGGGTCACACCTTTAACCAATTCAGGTGAAAGCACGTAGACACCGGCGTTGACAAAAAATTTCTGCACTGGCTTCTCAACCATAGAACGGATCAAATGCCCCTCACTCTGAATGACCCCGTAAGGAACCTGATACTCGTACTCACGAACACACATGGTCGCTATACCCTTGTGCTCGTTATGAAAATCCAAAAGATCCCGGTAATTAAGTGTAGTAAGCAGATCACCGTTCATCATGAGCATCGGCTCATTGATCTCATCGTGCGGCAGCAATCCAAGCGCACCGCCCGTGCCCAGCGGCGTTTCTTCGTGGGTATATCGAATACTCACGCCCCAACGCTTGCCATCGCCAAAATAGTCACGAACCATCTCCGGCAAATAGTGAGTAGAGATGAAGAAGCGATGAAAGCCCGCGCTGATAAAACGCTCTAGAATGAGCTCCAAAATGGGTTTATCGCCAACTTTAAGCAGGGGCTTGGGGCAATCCTGAGTCAGCGGGTACAGGCGAGTACCGAAGCCTCCGGCCATGAGGAATACGGGATTATTAACCAGCCGCTTGTCGAGCAAGCCATGAAGAGTTTCCAAACCAACTACATACCCTTCGTCGCTTACGACTGGCAACTGCAGTAGTTGCTTACCCTCCATAACAGCAAGGATGCGGTCACGGCTCCAGTCCTGCCTGGCAACCGTTGGGATGGAGCACATCACTTCGCTGACAACGACTCCGAGAGACAAATGACGCAAAAGAGCACGTCGCACATCACCATCGGTGAGGGTACCAAGCAGGCGACGGTTCTCGTCAACAACAATAGCGATACGCAACGCGCTACGATCGATAATCGAGATTGCCGCCTCTAACGTAGTTTGGGGGCCGATCAGAGTCGACTCCCAGTTCTTTGTATCGATACTATTCTTTGTCATAAAAACTTAAACCGCAATATTGTAGAAAGACTTCTTCAGGATTCCGGTGAGCGGATAGTCCCTCAGAACTCGGACGATCTTTTCACTTGCACCGCCATCGCCATACGGATTAACCACAGTAGTCAGCAGCTCCTGGAAATCAGGCGAATAAAGATGTGTGATGGCAGAAAGAATTGAACTACGTTCAGGCTGGCAATCAATGACACTAGCGGCCTGCAGACGACCTTTCTGACGGTCGCCGATATTGATTGTCCCCACTCCCATGCTGGGCGCCTCAGCCAGCCCGCTTGATGAGTTACCGACGACACCGTCAACCAAGCTCATGCATGAGAGATAACGCAACTGACCGAGTGACGAATACACTCTGGCTCGCGGGTTGGTCGCGACAAATTGATCCACCATCGCAGCCAGCTCTCGGCCACCGGTGTCGGCATTCGGCATGGTGAAGATAATGTGCGTATCTTCAAGCTCTGCAAGGGCCGCCAACAGCTCAGCCATCTGATCAGCCGAACTTTGCCCTTCAAGCGTCACAGGGTGAAAGGTAACAAGCAGATTTCGCTTTCCCAGCTTGAAGTCAAGGGAGCTTTCAAGCTCCACGCGATCAAGCAAGTTGACCCGTTTGATGGCGTCGATACCCAGACCGCCTACAAGAAAAACCCGCTCAGGCTGTTCACCCAACTGAATAACCCGTCTCCGATACTCATCAGCAGCTACGAAGTGGAGATGGGACATTTTGGTGATTGAGTGGCGGATGGCTTCATCAAAAGCACCTTCCGTTGTCTCCCCACCATGCAGATGCGCAATAGGAATTCCTGCAATCAGTGCGACAGTAGTTGCAGCAAGAATCTCGAAGCGGTCCCCCAACACTACGATCAAGTCAGGAGCGAGTCTTTCGTAAGCATCGGCGTACCCTATCATGCCAAGCCCCATAGACTTCGAGACTGATGTCGCGGTGTCCGCACTCAACAACATCTCGACCTTGGCGTCGATGTGGAAACCCGCATGCTCGATCTCTTTGTAAGTCAAACCAAACTCGGGCGACAGGTGCATCCCCGTTGCAAGGACTTGCAACTCGAGATCGCCAGACTCCTTGATCTCCTGCATCAGCCAGCGCAGTAGCCCGAACTCGGCGCGAGTACCGGTGACAACGCAAATTCTGCGGGTCATAACGTAATCAGCTCGTCGGTATCGAATGCGCGGGGAGCAGCCAAACCGATGATCTCATCCCAGCGCATGGGAGATATTCCTGTCCCTGGTCGCTTGGCAATCAAGTTGTCTGCACTAAAAAGTTCGCCGGCCTTGATGGGACGGCTGGCAACAAGAGACTTTCTGGCAATCGGCTTGTTCTTAAGTTCGCTGGCACTCGGTCGTTTGATGCCGTCCCCCATGGCCTGCTCCACGTTACGAATGGCATCCACCATCGCCTTGAGTTCGTGCGGCTCCAGGCTAGCCTGGTGATCAGGTCCAGGAAGGGAGCGATCAAGGGTGAAATGCTTTTCTATGACCGTTGCCCCCATTGCCACCGCCGCAATCGGAATCTCAATCCCTGCGGTATGATCCGAGTACCCAACCTCCACGCCAAATGCAGCCTTAAGACTAGCCATCGCACGTAGATTGACGTCCACCATCGGCGTTGGATACTCGGTAGTACAGTGCAGCACAGTAATGAGATTTCGCGGGGTACCCGCTTTCTCTATCACGTCTATCGCGGCTTCAATATCACCTAAATTGGCCATACCCGTTGAGAGTAGTACCGGCATACCAAGGCGAGTCATGTACCGAAGAAGAGGGAGATTGGTGAGTTCGCCGGACGGAATCTTGACCTGACTGGCCCCAAGCTCAATGAGAAGATCAAAGCTATCGGTATCAAAAGCTGTAGAAAAAAAACCGATCCCATGACGATTGCACTCATCAATAAGGATCTCGTGATCAAGCCGGGAGAGCTCAAGCTTGCGCACCATCTCGTACTGACTTTCACCGGGATCTGTCGCACCTTTCTGATACTGTGCCTTAGGGGCTTCCCGCGAAATGCTTTTTCCCGTGATGAAGGTCTGAAACTTAACCAAGTCTGCTCCGGCTGCGGCCGCGCTCGCTATGAGCTGCTTAGCAAGTTCAAGATCACCATTATGATTCACGCCGGCTTCGGCAATCCTGTCAATAAAAAGATACAACCCGCCTACAGG
>CAYTSJ010000230.1:0-4232 GCA_964440385.1 uncultured Pusillimonas sp.
GTCTGAAAAAGGGTCACGCCGAAGGCTTTGCCAAAGGCAAGGTTGAGGCCGAAAAAATCGGCCACGATGAAGGCTTCCAGGCGGGGCATCGTGAAGGCTACGAGACCGGGCTGGCTGAAGGTCGCACAGTCAGCCATGCCGAGGCACAAAGACTGACGCAACTGGTTAACAATTGCGCCGATTCGCTGCAATTGCTTGATACCGAAATTTCCAAATCTTTGGTTGATCTCGCCCTGGATATTGCCCGGCAAGTGATACGCAGCACGTTGGCGGCGCACCCGGAAAAAGTCGTTGATATCGTTCGAGATATGCTCCATGTCGAGTCCACCGATGGCAAGACGATGTACTTGCGACTTCACCCTGAAGACATCGCCCTCCTGAAACGACATTTGGCCGACGATCCTCGGTTGCACAAGTGGCACCTCGAACCCGACGAACACATCGAGCGCGGTGGCTGCATCGCTAAAACTTCACTGGGTGATATTGACGCCACCCTCAAAACACGCTGGGAACGCATCGCAGGGTCACTTCGCGAGAACCCGCGTTGGACCGAAGAATGAGCCCGACTCAAGCCCCTTTGCCCGAACTGGCAACACGCTGGAATAACCGGCTGATCAATGCATCGCGCCGGGTGTCCACCATTGAGTCGTGGAAAGCCACCGGTCGGGTTACCCGCGCGACGGGCCTGGTGCTTGAAGCCACCGGCTTGCGTTTGGCGGTTGGCGCCGCATGCAAAATCGAGATATCCCCACGCCACAACCAGTGGGCCGACGCGGAAGTGGTCGGATTCAGTGGCAACACGTTGTACCTTATGCCCCAAAGCGATATCTCGGGTTTACCCCCGGGCGCTCGCATCGTCCCTGGGGAAACCGCCGTTGCACCTGTTGATGACCGCCCCCCGGAAGCGCGCGAAGAAACCCCCATCACCACCCAGGCGCGCCACCTGCCTGTCGGTGACGGCTTGCTGGGGCGCGTTCTTGATGGCGCTGGTCGCCCTCTGGATGGTCTCGGACCTCTCACCAACTTCTCTCAGGCGTCCCTGACTGCCCGAACCATTAACCCTTTGGCACGCGCACGAATCCGCACGGCACTCGACGTTGGCGTACGTGCGATCAACGGTTTGCTGACTGTAGGCCAAGGCCAACGCATGGGCCTTTTTGCAGGTTCAGGCGTGGGTAAAAGTGTGCTGCTAGGCATGATGGCGCGTTTCACTGGCGCCGATGTCATTGTTGTTGGCCTGATCGGTGAGCGTGGCCGAGAGGTTAAAGAATTTATCGAAGAAAACCTGGGGCCTGACGGCCTGAAGCGTTCTGTAGTGGTGGCGGCACCTGCCGATGTTTCACCGTTATTGCGTATCCAGGCCACCGTTTACGCAACCCGGCTTGCTGAATACTTTCGCGATCAGGGCAAGAATGTGCTGCTGATCATGGATTCGCTCACCCGCTTTGCCATGGCCCAACGGGAAATCGCCCTCGCCATTGGCGAGCCTCCGGCCACCAAGGGTTACCCGCCGTCGGTCTTTGCAAAGCTGCCAGCGCTGGTAGAGCGCGCAGGCAATGGCGAACCGGTGGGTGGCAAACCGGCAGGTTCCATTACGGCCTTTTATACGGTTCTGACCGAGGGCGATGACCAGCAAGACCCCATTGCCGACTCAGCCAGGGCAATTCTTGACGGACACGTTGTGCTTTCGCGCAAACTGGCTGAATCAGGCCACTACCCTGCTATCGACATTGAGGCATCCATTTCGCGTGTCATGTCTTCCATTGTGCCCAAAGAACAACTGGCTCAGGTCAATCAGTTCAAGCAGATGCTGTCCAGATACCAGCGCAACCGCGACCTTATCGCTGTGGGGGCCTACCGACCGGGCAACGACCCCCGGATTGATGAAGCCATTGAAAAATACCCACGGCTTGAAGCCTACTTGCAACAAAGTATCGATACCCGCATTGACTATGCCCGTTCCAGGCATGAGCTTGAAATACTGCTGAAAACCCCCATTAAAAGTGGAGGTATGAGTGGCAACGGATAACCCTGTCAAGACCCTGATAGACCTGACGCAAACGCGTGTCGACGACGCAGCCAGGCAACTTCAGGCGGTAACGGCCTCGCGCGATGGGGCAAAACAACAGCTTGATATGCTTTATGTTTACCGGCAAGACTACCTTGAGCGCTTCGAAAAAGCCTCTGCTGAAGGGATGTCGACGGTGAACTATCATAATTTTAGGCAGTTTATTGCGACTTTAGACGAGGCGATTTCGCAGCAAAATAACATCTTGGATCAGTACGAGTTGAAGCTTAAGCAAACCCAAGAGCATTGGTTTGATCAAAAGCGCCAACTTAATTCCTACGAAACGTTATTATCTCGTCAGGAACAAGAACGTCAGTTATTGAACAATCGCAAAGAACAGAAACTTAACGACGAAATGTCAATGCAACAATTTCGTCGTCAGCAACTCCTTGCAAAACGTAGTGGGTAATGTCATGAACGCTCAGCAAACGACCTCAGTGGTCAATCTTATTTCGGCGCAGCCACCGGCTTCGTCATCGCCTGCCAGCGCCAATAGCGACTCCCCGCGTTTTGCCGATGTACTGGTGCGCCAGCAAAATGACAGGCAACCCCAAGCCCGTCAGCCTGTAAGCGCTACCGAAACCGTCGCAAAGCCGGCCGCTGCCGCTGGCCCTGAAACCCCTGCGAACAAAGTGGCTTCGGCTGATGCTCAACCTTCAGAAAATGCCCCGGCTTCGGTCGCAGCCAACCCGCTTGAAAAAGCCTCCGGCGCCACTGAAGAGGCCCTTCCTGAAAATGCCACAGCACTCGCCATGTCTGATCTGGCCGCGGCTGTTGCACAGGTTTTCATGGCCCGTGACGCCGCGTTAGCACAAAAAGAACCCGCGCTGGCTGGCGCTGAAGAAGGTGCAGCAGATAAAACATCATCCTTGTTAGCCCGTCTATCGCCGCAGGTTGCCCGGCTTGAAGACACTGTGCTTCCAGATACCCAAACCATTGATGCGAAAACAAGCTCTGCTGTAAACGTCATCAGTTCAAAGGCATTGGCCGGCACTACGATACCTGAAGCCAAACTGGCTACCGAACCGAATCCTGTATTTGCTACCCAGGTTGTACCTGCAGCAGCTACAGCTGCTGGCCAGACTCCGCGCACTACCCTCGACAACCTGAATCAACGTGCTGAAGCGCTTGACCGCGAAGCACGCCTGAATGCTTTTACGCGTGACCTGATCGACGGTAAAGCCCCGGCACCCAATACTGCCGACCTCGAATCCACGCTCGAGGCCGATAATTTTGCCAACGACAATGTCAATAACCGTCTTGCCCCGGCTAGTGCTGCCGGCCTGATGGCACGTGATCAGGTCATGCGCGAAACCGCTGTCCTGGACTCAAAAACGCCGCCTGCCGAAGTAGCCATTACAGGGGCTGTTGTTTCAGCCCCTGCCGCACCCGGGTCTATCGCCAGCCCCATGATCAGCACCCCTCTGGGCCATCCTCAGTGGGGTAACGACTTTAGCCAACACGTTGCCGGCATCAGTCAAACCCTCAAAAACGGGCTACAAAGCATAGAAATGCGTCTTGACCCACCCGACCTTGGGCCTATTCGCATCACCCTGACACTTAACGACGGTGTTGCACAAGCGGCTTTCGTTTCACCTCATGCTAATGTTCGCAGTGCCGTAGAAAACGCACTGCCACAACTGCAGCAACAGCTCGCACAAAATGGTATTTCGCTAGGGCAAACCTCGGTTAGCGATCAGGGTCAAGCCCAGCAAGAAGCTGCCAATACCAACGGTTCAGGCGCAAAAGCCAATAATTCACTTGCCTCTGCGGCCGGCGTGACTGAAAATGCCACTCCGGTTCAAAACATGCGTTCTAATACAGCGCACAACGGCCAAATCAATACGTTTGCCTGATTAACCACAACCTGATAACGCCTTAATTAATGAAACTGCTTAAACTCGCGTTACTTGTCATCGCCATCATGGCTGTCACACTGGGCAGCACGTTCTATTTTCTGAAAACTTCCGGCATCTTGAATGGCGGTCAACCGTCCGAGGCTGCGCCTGTCGTTGAAAAACCCGCGCCACCTGCCAAACCTATTTTCCTGAAACTCGACCCGTTCACTGTTACGCTGCGAGATAACAACACGACGCGTATTCTCTACGTCGAAATCACCCTGCGTGTCGACGACGATAAGTCGCGCGAGTATCTGACAGAGTAC
>CAYTSJ010000231.1:0-4230 GCA_964440385.1 uncultured Pusillimonas sp.
CGACTGGCTGAAGCACTTGACATGCCCCATTCCCAGATACGTTTTATTCAAACCATGACGGGTGGGGCTTTCGGCGGCAAGGCAGTTGAAGACGCCAACACCCCGATTGCGGCATTACTGGCCCTGAAAACAGGCAAGCCGGTTCGGCTTGTCAATAACCGGCTGGAAGACTTTCTGGGTGCTCCCTCAAGCATGCCCGCATCCGTCTGGCTGCGCATGGGCTTGTCCAAAGAGGGTTTGATCCTGGCCAAAGACGCCCTGGTCATCGGGGATAACGGCGCTTACACAGGGCTGGCCGCACACGTCATTCACGTAACCTCAATGCGTAGCGACAACATGCACCGGATCGAAAACGTACGTTCACGCGGCAAGCTGGTTTACACCAACAAGATTCCCAGTGGCGCCTTCCGGGGTTTCGGCGGTCAGCAAATGGCGTTCCCCCTGAACAGCCATCTGGCGATGCTCGCGGAAATGGTCGGCATGGACCCGCTGGAAGTGCAATTACGCAACGCCATCCGCACCGGTGAAACAAGCGTCCATGGCTGGCACATGGGCAGCTGTGGTCTGAGGGACTGCCTGACGCAGTCCACCGAAGGCATCCGATGGCATCACAAACGCTCGCAGCCGAAAGCTGATGGTCACCTTAAACGAGGTTTAGGTGTCGCCGCGGGCATTCACGTCAGTGCCAACCGTCAGCTTGGCGACTGGGATGGATCGACTGCCATTGTAAAAATGAATGAAGACGGACGGGTCACCCTGATTACACCCGAATGCGACATGGGTCAGGGTGCAGCGACGGTACTCAGCCAGATTTGCGCGCACGAACTGAATATCCCCCTGAGCCATATCACGGTTCCCCAACCCGACACCGATCTGACGCCTTACGGCATAGGTACCGTAGCTTCACGTGTAACCATCATTGCAGGCAATGCCGTTCGGCTGGCCGCCATCAAAGCGCGAGATCAGTTGTTTTACGTGGCTGCCGAAAAACTGGAGGCAACGGCCGGGCAACTGGAAATTGATGACGGCTTCATTCGTGTCAAAGCGCATCCCGATCGTGCCGTGTCATTGCCAGACGCCGTGCGCATGCACCTGTTCCGCGTAGGCGGGCAAGGCATTTTTGCCCAGGCCACTTACGACCCTCCGACTGTTATGGCCGACGCACATTACTACGGCAACGTGGCCCCGGCGTATTCTTTTGCAGCGCAAGCCGTCGAGGTCGAGGTCGATACCGAAACCGGTCAGGTCAGGGTTGTGGATACTTTTGTATCCGATGACTGCGGCAAAGCCCTGAACCCCATGGCTGTCCACGGGCAAACCAACGGTGCCACCGCCCAAGCCATGGCTTGGGCGCTTTACGAGCAACTGAATTTTGAAGACGGCCGACTGATGAACGGTAACTTCGCTGACTACGGCATACCCACTGCTGACGCCTTACCCTCGTTCAAGAGCGGATTCATCGAATCAAATGACCCCAACGGTCCTTATGGGGCCAAAGGGGCCAGTGAAACGGCGATCTTGCCAGGCGCGGCGGCCATTGCCAATGCCGTCTACGACGCGATTGGTGTGCGTATTAACGACTTGCCCATTACACCAGAAAAAATCCTCGCTGCCTTGCGGGAGCAACGTGAGGAAGGAGTTCGCCATGCATGAATTTGAATTTATCGAACCAGATTCGGTAGAACAGGCCTGTCAGTTGCTGCGCAACTTTGGCGAAGAAAGCCGGATCATTGCAGGCGGTACGGCATTGTTACTGGGCATGCGGCAACGCATGCTTTCACCCTCGCACCTGATTTCGCTGGGCAAACTGGATGACCTGCGCCAGATTGAGTTCGAAGAAGGGCAAGGGCTTGTTATTGGCGCCTTGGCACGTCATGCCGATATTGCACGGTCACCGGTCATACAGAAACACTTTCCCATGCTGTCGAGCATGGCCAGCCGTGTTGCTAACCCGCAGGTGCGTAATGCGGGCACACTGGGCGGTAATCTTTGCTATGGCGACCCGGCTACTGACCCCCCAGCCTGTCTGATCGCCCTGGCCGCGCAACTGGTCTTGATGGGGCCTAACGGCGAACGAATCCTGCCACTTGAAGATTTTCTGATCGACTATTTTGAAACCGCCCTGGGGCCTGACGAAGTGGTGACACACATCATGGTGCCCGCATTGCCCGACGACGCCATCGGGTCTTACACCCGGTTTTTAAGAACCCCTGCCGAGCACCGGCCTTTGGTCAATGTGGCATTGCTGGCGCGTACAGACGGTAAGGGCGTGTGCAAACAGATTCGCATGGCGCTTGGCGCATCGACACCCAAAGCCGTAAGACTGATCGCTGCCGAAAACTATCTGGCAGGCAAAGTCGTGACGCAGGCGATTGCTGCCGAGGCCGCTGACATCGCCGTAGCGCCGCTGCAGATCATTTCCGATTCGCGCGGTTCTGCGGACTACCGGGCTGAGATGGCGCGCGTTGTGATCCGCCGCTCACTCTGTGAGTTGTTCGGCCTGGCTTCGCAACAAGAAACGACCGTGTAATAAGGAAAATTAAACATGAACACATATCGTATCGAGGTCGAAGTGAATGGCGAGGCCATTTCGGCCAACGTGGAATCACGCCGCCTCTTATCTGATTTTTTACGCGATAACCTTAATCTGACGGGCACCAAGCGCGGTTGCGAAACCGGCATTTGCGGTGCCTGTTCAGTGCTTGTCAATGGTGAGGTCGTCAAATCTTGCCTGTCACTGGCCGTACAAGCCAACGGCAAGTCCATCACCACCATTGAAGGCCTGTCGTGTGACGGCGAACTGCACCCGGTACAAGAAGCGTTTCTGAATTGTGGCGGCATGCAATGCGGCTATTGCACACCAGGTTTCATCATGACCAGCACTGCCCTGCTGAACGACAACCCCAACCCCACCGAAGCTGAAATCCGCGCCGGACTCAATGGCAACCTGTGCCGTTGTACCGGGTACATGAGTATTGTTGAGTCCATCCAGAGCGCTGCCGGGAAAAACCATGGAAATTGAAAAGAAAATGACGATTGCAGCCCCCAGAGAGAAAGTCTGGGCGCTGCTACTTGACCCCAATGTCATGGGGGCTTGCGTTCCCGGCATGGAGTCCATCGACGTCATCAGCGAAACAGAATACCTGGTGAACATTCACGTAAAAATGTCGTTTATCAGTGCCCGCTTCAAAATACGTACGATCATCACTGAAATGGATGCGCCGCACTACCTGAAGAGTGAAGGCACCGGAGAAGACTCAAGTATCACCAGTTCGCTAAAACACACCAGCGAGGTTTTCCTGACTGAACTGGGGCCTGACGAAACCGAGTTCCGCACCACAGTCAATGTCGAGTTGCTGGGTCGGCTTGGCAGCTTTGGCATGAACATGGTGAAAAACAAGGCCGATCGTATGTGGGATGACTTCGGCAAAAACCTGGCCGACCGGATTGTTAACGGTGTGAACGGAAATCCTGACACCTCACCCGCGCATCCCCCCCAGGCTGGGTCAGTAACCGACCCACTGGTGCAGCCAGCGCCCGCAGAGCAGGCCTCTGAACCTGCCAAACCCGCCAAAAGCTCGTTAATGTCCCGCATGAAATCGGCCTTCGGCTCGTCAAGCTAGGCTCTGCACCTGCCAGAAGCACATTCAGTAAAATAGGTCTGTTAAGTTCATCAGACCTATTTATCATGCTTTTTAATCCATCCCGGGAACAGGTTCGGCAATTTTTCTGCGAGGCCTGGCAAAAACACCGACAAAATTCTGTTGTCAGCCCGCTGGAAAGCATGGCCATAGACTGGATTAACCAGCACCCCGAGTATCATGCCGACCTCGAACGCCCGGACGCGGTTCAAGCTGAATACACCGTTGAAAGGGGGCAAACCAACCCCTTTCTGCATTTATCGATGCACCTTGCCATTTCCGAACAATTGTCTGTCGACCAACCGCCCGGGATCAAAGCCGCACACGACATGCTGGCACAACGTATAGGCCCACACGACGCGGCCCACGAAATTATGGAATGCCTGGGTGAAGTCGTCTGGGAAGCGCAACGGCTGGGGACACCCTTCAGCAACGACACTTACCTGGATCTGATCCAACGACGCAGCCAGCGCTGATACGACCTGGATGGCCGGAACAAAAACAGATCGGGCCCGTGCCTGAAGGCAGCGGGCCCGATCTGTTTTTGGTAAATCAAGCCATCAGATTTGAACTGACCTTGGCTTTACCC
>CAYTSJ010000232.1:0-4226 GCA_964440385.1 uncultured Pusillimonas sp.
GTACGGTGAATACGTGACCGGTCCCCGTATTGTTACCGAAGACACCAAAAACGCCATGCGTCAGGTGCTTAAAGACATTCAAACCGGCGAGTACGCCAAGAGCTTCATTCTCGAAAACCAGGCGGGTGCACCAACCCTCATTTCGCGTCGTCGTATCAACGCCGAGTCGCAAATCGAGCAAGTTGGCGGCAAATTGCGCGCCATGATGCCCTGGATTGCAGCTAACAAGCTGGTTGACCAGTCCAAGAACTAATCGTTACGGCTAAAAACTGGCGGGGTCAGGTCGCATGCCAGGCTTGCAAGACCTGGCCCCGCTGTTTTTTTAGCTTATTAATTTATGCATAAACCATCCTATCCACATCCCGTCATTGCCCGCGAGGGCTGGCCTTTTCTGGCCGGGATCGTCGCCATTTCGATTCTTGTCACGTTCTGGTCGCCTGCGGCCTCGATTGTGTTCTGGATCCTGTCGCTTTTTGTTCTTCAGTTTTTTCGTGACCCGGCCCGTTTGGCGCCCGATGGGGCCAACAATGTGCTCAGCCCTGCCGACGGGCGTATTGTGGCCGTCGAAGAGGTTGAAGATATTTATGCAGGCCGTCGTGCCCTCAAGATCAGCGTTTTCATGAATGTTTTTAACGTTCACTCTAACCGTGCGCCTGTGAATGGTTCAGTCGAATCGGTCACTTATTTTCCCGGCAAGTTCCTGAATGCCGCGCTTGACAAGGCCTCCCTTGAGAACGAACGTAACGCTACCGTCATTCGTACCTCTGCCGGTCATCTGGTCACCGCTGTTCAGGTTGCCGGTCTGGTTGCCAAACGTATTCTTTGTTACGCTAAGCCCGGTGATCAGTTTTATGCGGGTCAGCGATACGGTTTTATCCGTTTTGGTTCGCGGGTCGATGTTTATCTGCCCTTGGGTTCACGGCCTCGTGTTTCTATTGGTGACAAGGTCAGCGCTACCAGTACAGTGCTTGCCGAACTGCCCGAACAGCCGGTTGCCTGATGTCGTTGTTTTTATAGTTGTATTGTCACGAATCTGACCATGCCAAATTCCTTTTCCGACGAAACCATGCGCCGTCGCAGTATTTATTTGCTGCCTAACGCCTTTACGACTGCCAATTTGTTTGCCGGTTTTTATGCAATTGTTCAGGCGATTAACGGGCGTTATGAGCTGGCAGCAATTGCCATTTTCATGGCCATGGTTTTTGACGGCATGGACGGGCGTGTCGCGCGGTTAACCAATACACAGTCGGCCTTTGGTGAGCAATACGATTCGCTCTCTGACATGACGTCTTTTGGCATTGCGCCTGCACTGATCATTTACGAGTGGTCTTTGCAGGGACTTGGGCGTTGGGGTTGGCTGGCCGCATTCATTTATGTGGTCGGTGCAGCGCTTCGGTTGGCGCGTTTCAACACCAATATTGCCGTTGTTGATAAAAGGTTTTTTCAAGGTTTACCCAGCCCTGCTGCTGCGGCATTGGTGGCTGGCTACATGTGGCTGGCTGTCGATAACAAGTTTTCTCTGGCTGATGTCACTATCGCCTGGGTTGGTTTTGCCCTGACGGTATACGCAGGCGTGGCCATGGTGACCAATTTGCCTTTTTACAGTGGCAAGTCGTTTGCTTTAGGGCGAAGTGTGCCGTTTTGGGGCATTCTGGTGGTGGTTGCCGCGTTTGTGTTTGTATCCAGCGACCCACCCCTGGTCTTGTTTGGCCTGTTTGTATGTTATGGCCTGTCGGGGTGGGGCGTTATGCTTTGGCGCTACAGAAAGGCGCGTCAGTCTGGTTTTCGCCGTTCTTAAAAAAACAACCAGTCACGTTCGTAAATCGGGTCAGGCCCCGGGTGGAAATGAGTAACTTTTTGCCCGTCTCTGCCAAGATACACGTGCATCATTGAATACCAGACGCCGTCTTGCATGTATCGCCAGCTCCAGACTACTTGTAACGAAGACGGCAAGCCTACTGCGGTTTTTTCCGCCGGTGGGCCAAATTCACACAGTAAGCGCTCTGGAGTCCATTCGCCCGACTTTAATACCTGAAAGTGGGCATCCGTCAGCAGCTGGGTGATGCCTTCAATACGCCCCTGGCTGTCAGTGTTGGTGCCCCAGGCCTGCTGACCAAAAGGTTGACGGCTCCAGATCAAGCGTTTTCCTCCGTCTTCCAGTGCGCAGGTGTAGGTGGGTGTTCCCAGCTGGTTCACCACCTCGGTTACAGGTGTGCCCGCCGGTATTTTGGCGATATTCACGCATGCCGCCAGTGTCAGCAGCACAGTGTTGATGGCGGTCAAGCGAATCAGGCGGTTCATGGTTTGAAATCGGTTGTTGTGGCCGATGGGCATGTTGATGTCCTGGAAGAGCTTACGTTGTTGCCAGTCAACGGGAATGACTGTCCATCAGCAAATTCTACCGAATCCGTTATAATCAAGGGTGCACTAATTAAAATATTCGTGTGTTTTAAAGATTATTTTCAATCCACGTCAGGGCACCTCGGCCCTGTCGCCAGTCCAAGAGGCTCATCATGTCAGTATCAGACATCAAAAAATCCGACATCGTTTCTCAGTTCCAGCGCGCCCAAGGCGACACTGGCTCTCCAGAAGTTCAGGTTGCGTTGCTTACTGCCCGTATCAACGAACTGACCGGTCACTTCAAAGAGCACAAGAAAGATCATCACTCACGTCGTGGCTTGCTGCGCATGGTTAGTCGTCGCCGTAAATTGCTTGACTACCTGAAGGGTCGTAACCCTGACGCTTACCGCGCCCTGATCGAAAAACTCGGTCTGCGTAAGTGATATCTGGGGCTGGTTCCCCACGATGTACAACCGTGCCTGCCACGAGCGCTCCTCGTGGTGTGCACGGTTTTTTTAATTGTAAGGATCATTAATAATGTTCAATAAAGTGACCAAGTCATTTCAGTACGGTCAGCACACAGTGGTGCTAGAAACGGGTGAAATTGCCCGTCAGGCCAGTGGTGCTGTTGTAGTCTCGATGGACGACACCGTTGTGTTGGCCACCGTTGTTGCGGCCAAGAAGGCCAAGCCCGGTCAAGATTTTTTCCCCCTCACTGTCGATTACGTTGAAAAGACCTACGCAGCGGGCCGCATCCCTGGTGGCTTTTTCAAACGTGAAGGTAAGCCTTCCGAAAAAGAAACGCTCACCTCACGCCTGATTGACCGTCCACTGCGTCCGTTGTTCCCCGAAGGCTTTTACAACGACGTTCAGGTCATCATTCACACGTTGTCGGTCAACCCCGAAGTTGATCCCGACATCCCTGCCATGATCGGTGCTTCTGCTGCACTGGCCATATCCGGGATTCCATTCAATGGTCCTATTGGTGCTGCTCGTGTGGGCTACATCAACGGTCAGTACGTACTGAACCCTACCGCATCGCAGCTGAAGTCCTCATCGATGGACCTCATCGTTGCCGGTACCGAAGCTGCAGTGCTTATGGTTGAATCTGAAGCTCAGCAACTCTCTGAAGAAGTCATGCTGGGTGGTGTGGTCTATGGGCATGACCAGATGCAAGCGGCCATTAACGCGATTCACGACCTCGTTGCCGAAGCGGGCAAGCCCGAATGGGATTGGCAAGCTCCTGCCAAAAACGAAGCCCTGATTACTGCGGTTAAAGCAGCCGCGGGTGACGAGCTTGTGGCTGCCTACCAGATCCGTGAAAAGCAGGCGCGCACCGAAGCTGTACGCGCTGTGTATGCCAGTGTCAAGGCCAAGCTCGAAGAGCATGCTGCCGCCAAAGAAGAGTCAGCGCCCGACGCAGTTGAAGTTGAAAACATTTTGTTCGAGCTCGAGTCGGCCATAGTGCGGTCACAAATCCTTTCCGGCGAGCCTCGCATCGACGGTCGTGACACACGTACCGTGCGACCCATCAGTATTCGTCTTGGCGTCTTGCCGCGCGCACACGGTAGCGCCTTGTTCACCCGTGGTGAAACACAGGCCTTGGTAATCGCCACGCTGGGTACCAAGCAAGACGAGCAAATCATTGACTCCATCATGGGCGAGTCCCGCGATCGTTTCATGCTGCACTACAACATGCCGCCGTTTGCCACGGGCGAAACCGGTCGTTTCGGTGTGCCCAAGCGCCGTGAAATCGGTCATGGTCGTCTGGCCAAGCGCTCTTTGGTCTCGACGCTGCCTGCCGCTGACGAATTTCAGTACACCATTCGCATTGTGTCTGAAATTACTGAATCCAATGGTTCCTCGTCGATGGCATCGGTGTGCGG
>CAYTSJ010000233.1:0-4176 GCA_964440385.1 uncultured Pusillimonas sp.
AGGGCTCTGCACAACCAGGCCGTAATGATTTGGGCATGGTTATTCCTGTGAATCCGCGTAAGTTAGATGTCAATAAGCTGAAAGCGCTTGAACAAAGGTTTTCGGGTTCTCGTAGCGCGTTGGCAAGCTATCTGGGCATCAGCGAGAGGACCTTGTATCGTAAACTTTCTGGCAAATGAGGGGGCTGGCAGCAGGTATCTTGGCCACGGTAAGATTGACCACGGGCACCGGTATGTACACATTGGATTGCAATGTCGACTCAAGTATCATAAACGGAATGAATGGGTTTCTTATTGGGTGCATGACTCCAGGAGCTGATTAATGAACGTTCTGAGCAATAAAGAGATTCTGGCTTTGGGTGAGGCGCTGGATGATGAGTACAAGTCTTGGGCTACGTACGATCAAGTCATCAAAGATTTTGGCCAAGTGCGCCCATTTTCGAATATCCGGGATGCAGAGGCTCGTCATATTGCTGCCTTGCACGAATTATTCACCTTGTATGAACTGGACATACCGCAAAACAACTGGCCGGGTAGAGTGCCACGTTATGCCGGTTTGCAACAAGCATGCCTAGATGCAGTCAGCGCCGAGATTGAGAATGGCGAAATGTACGAGCGTTTGTTACTGGCAACGCAGCGTTCGGACATCTTGCGGGTGTTTCGAAATCTTTGTGATGCTTCGCAGCAACGGCATCTGCCGGCATTTCAACGGTGTGCGCAAGGTGGTGGACGTGGTGATTGTGGTGGCGGCCGCCGCGGCCGCGGTTTTGGTGCGCGTTGATGTAAGGTCCAGTTTGCCTGGTCGCGTTGAGTTTTGTGCCAAAGTCTGGACGGCCGCTACATGAATTCGGAAAAATAAAAAAGCCAACCCTAAAGGGTTGGCTTTTTTATTTGAAACTGTTGGTGCCGGTTAACGGATTCGAACTGTTGACCTTCGCATTACAAGTGCGCTGCTCTACCAACTGAGCTAAACCGGCAAGACAAATATTGTACTACGTTTTTATAAAGATTTGCACGCCGGTTTGTTGATCAAAGCAGCCGGCTGGCAGCACTGATTTTGCCACGGTTAAAACGCAGGAAATTCCCCATCACCACCCGCCAGCCATTGGGCACCACGACGGTACAGGTTATCGACTTGCGGTCCGGTGAGCATGGGCATGTCCATTTTGACGTTGTAGCCAATGCGCGTCTGGATGTACGCCAGGTGTCGATAACCCGCTGGCATGGCTGCCAGCGCTGCCTGATTTAGCTTCAGTTGCGCTGCCGGGTCAACCGGGTCGATGCGGTCTTTTTCGTAGATAGGCTGGCGATGCAGTACTTTCCACTCGCCATTGTGGCGCACCATGAAGTCGTAAAAACGTCCTGTGCATACCACGTCGCACAAAACCCCTTCAACATCACCGCGCTGGGATATCGTCATTTTGGTTTGCGAAATCGCACGGTCACCATTAACTTCTATGGCAGAGCCTCCCAGAAAGTGCAGAATACTGACGCCCTTTTTCCAACCTTCTTGGGTGACGCGGATAAAGTCTTTGTAGTGCCCCTGAAACCAGGTCGCCATCATGACGCCGTCGGGGTGCCAGACGGTTGCGAACTGATCCCAAAGCCCTGCGTCACGCCAGACAGCCCAGCGTTCGACGGTTTGGCGGATTAACAACTCATCGTGTAACTGCGTGTTCATGGGGTCTCCTGTGGTTGACCGGTTTGAAACCGGCTCTTTGAGTATTTTTACTTAATGACTTTTAGCTGAGGTCGCTTCGAGCCACCTCCAGGGGGTGTCTCGTCGTTATCGGGTGCGCTTTCGGGCCTGGTCGAGCTTGTGTCAGCGCCTTCGGCCTGCGCTACATAATCCCCGCCGGGGTAGGGTAATGAAGGTTCGACCTCAAACCCCATACCGGCCCCGGTCTCGCGGGCGTAGATTGCTGAAACCGCAGCTACCGGTACAAAAATGTGCTCGGTGACACCACTGAAGCGAGCCTGAAACTCAATGTAGTCGTTGCCCATGACCAAGCCATTTGTGGCCAGCCAGCCCACATTGAGGGTAATTTGACCATCGTGGATGTGAGCCGGCGGAACGACGGTGTTATGGTCAACAGTCACCACAATATGTGGCGTGTAACCGTTGTCGGTACACCATTCGTGAAGGGCTCGAATCAGGTAAGGCTTGGTAGAGGACTCGGACATGGCATTTAGCGTCGCATGACTTTTTCAGAAGGTGTCAGTGCCTCAATGTAGGCGGGACGCGAGAAAATGCGTTCGGCGTACTTTTGAATGGGCGCTGCGTTTTTGGGCAGTTCAATGCCGTAGTGATCAAGGCGCCAAAGCAATGGGGCGACGGCGACGTCGAGCATTGAAAATTCTTCGCCCAGCATGAATTTGTTTTTGATCAGCAACGGTGCCAATTGTGACAAGCGATCGCGGATGTTCTGACGTGCGACATCGCGGGCTTTTTCATCGGTGTTGCTGCGATCTTCCAGTATGGCGACGTGAACGAAAAGTTCTTTTTCAAAATTGAACAGGAACAAGCGAGTGCGCGCACGCATGACCGGGTCAGCCGGCATCAGTTGCGGATGTGGGAAGCGCTCGTCAATGTATTCGTTGATGATGTTGGACTCGTACAGGATGAGATCACGTTCAACCAGAATTGGAACCTGCCCGTAGGGGTTCATGACGGAAATGTCTTCAGGCTTGTTGTACAGGTCGATATCACGGATTTCAAAGTCCATGCCTTTCTCGAAAAGCACAAAACGGCAGCGCTGTGAGAATGGGCAGGTCGTTCCGGAGTAGAGCACCATCATGGCGAGGGATCCTCTGAGTAAAAAAGAGCTTTAAAAATCGTTGCTCAGAAATGGAAACAGGCGTAAGGGAGTTACGCCTGGGTTCCGGGAACGTAAAGGCGCTGGCCTTTACGTTGATTGCAGCATAAACAGCTTACTTGACGTGCTTCCAGTAGGCAGCGTTCAGACGCCAGGCGACGACAAGGAACAAGCCAAGGAATAACAGCACCCAAACACCGATCTTCTTGCGAAGCAGTTGGTCGGGTTCGGCCATCCAGCCCAGGAAGTTGGCGATATCGGCGACGTCGTTATCGTACTTGGCCTGTTGGGCTTTGTTGGCATACTGGAACAGGGTTTCGGTTTTTTCAACACCACGATAGTTCTGCAAGGTGTCGGTTTTTTGAGCCGAGAAGCCTTGAGGATCAAACGTAGTGGTTGTTTTTTGCCACTCAACCTTGCCGTCTTTGTCGACGCTGTGAATATGCGCGCTACTGTAAGTAATAGGACCTTGCAGCGTCCAGAGCGGGTTGGGCATGGCTGTATTCGGAAATACAGCGTTGTTCCAGCCAGAAAGTTTGGACGTATCGCGGTAGAACGTGCGCAAGAACGTGTAAACGTAATCAACGCCGGTTGGCCCCAGGTTGACTGATTTGGCACGGGCAATAACGGAAAGGTCGGGTGGCGCAGCGCCGAACCAGGCCGTACCGTCGGCACGACGCATGGCAACGGTCATGAGGTCACCGACTTTTTCGGTGGTGAACAAGAGGTTCTTTTTGATCTCTTCTTCGGTCAGACCGATGTCGGTGAGCTTGTTGTAGCGCATGGATACGGCGCTATGACAGTTCAGGCAGTAGTTGACGAACAGTTTGGCCCCGTTTTGAAGGGAAGCCATGTTATTGATGCGGTCAGGTGCATGGTCGAGCGGATAACCGTCGCCGGCCGCCGCAGCGACGGTGCAAGTCAGGGAAAGCGCCAAGGCACCAAGCAGCTTTTTAATCATAATCGTTCCGTGTCGGTTAGGCTTAGTGAGCAGTGAACGTGATGCGGTCAGGTACCTTCTTGAAGGTGCCCAGACGGCTCCAGACAGGCATCAACAGGAAGAAGCCGAGGTAGATCAGGGTGCCGATCTGGCTCATCAGGTTGAATACCGGGCTGGGGGCCTGTGTGCCCAGGTAGCCCAGGATGACGAAAGTCACCAGGAAAACCGCGTACAAATACTTGTGCCAGGTTGGGCGGTAGCGAATCGAGCGTACGGGCGAGTGATCAAGCCAGGGCAAGAAGAACAGGATGACAACCGAGCCACCCATGGCAACAACGCCCCAGAATTTCGCATCAATGACGCGCAGCAAAACGGCAACGACCAGCAGTACAACAGGCACGGCAACACGCCAGATACCACG
>CAYTSJ010000234.1:0-4166 GCA_964440385.1 uncultured Pusillimonas sp.
CTTGGGCGCCGCTTTCCCCCGAGACCCTTGCCCGTAAAAAAGGTGAAGATCGCATCCTGCAGGACCAAGGTACTTTGCGTGACACTTTGAGCTATGAAGCCACAGCTTCTGAACTGCTGTTCGGTTCAAATTTGGAATATGCTGCAACGCATCATTTTGGCCGTGAAGAAGATGGGATTGAAGCACGACCATTTATCGGCATCACCGATGGCCCCTGGCAGGATAGTGTGGAAATTTTGGGGATTTTGCGAGACCATCTGAATACGCCTTAAAAACGCCTGAGAAGCGATTTGAGGCAAGAGGCGCAATCACGCTATCAAAAGTAGGGTTGGTAGCGCTCAAAATCAGTTTTAAACACCATTTAAACGGTTTGGTTGTGGCAGCTCTCGAAGAAATTCCGGGAGAACCCTCCCAAATTCGCAAATTGCTTTAATTCAGTCCAGCACTCAGACCATATCAAAATCAGCCCAGTGAGTTTTTAACCCTGGGCTTTTATGTTTTCCAAATCCGCTTTGTCCATCGCCGTTCTCTCTGCTGCCAATGCTGGCCAGCTGGGTTATGCCGTTCTGACGGCAGAACTGAGCGAAGGTGATGACTGGAAAATGTTGCTGCCTGATGGCGAGTTCTCTGCCGTTGATGGTCGGCCGCATGATGTGCCAGGTGGCAAATGGCGGATGAATGCAGAAGTTGCCGCGCGGCTGATTGCAAAAGCCGCTCTTCGCCAGAATGAACTGGTCATTGACTACGAACACCAAACCTTAAACGCTGCCACCACGGGTATTGCAGCACCTGCAGCAGGTTTTTTTCGTGAGATGCAGTACTGGCCTGGCAAAGGCCTTTACGTAAAGCCTTTATGGACACCACGCGCTCAAGGCTATGTTGACGCCAAAGAGTACCGCTATCTGTCCGCTGTTTTCCCTTACGACACCACGACTGGCGAGCCAACAGAAATTCTGATGGCGGCGCTGACTAACAATCCCGGCGCCATCGGTATGGAGGCGCTGGCCTCTCTGGCGGCCCGGCTTGAACAACCCACCCACGGAGATAAACCCATGTCTGATTTGCTCATCCAGTTGATGGCAAAGCTGGGCATTACTCTGAAGCCAGGCGACAACCTGACTGATGAGCAAGCCCAGGCTGCGCTGACCGCTGTGACTAATCTGCAGACCAGTGCCGGCAGTGTTGCGGCCTTAACTGCAAAAATTGAAACCCTCGAATCCGCCGGCGCTGGCAATGTGGACTTGTCGCAGTACGTGCCTATTGCGCAGTACAACGCTGCGCTGACGCAAGTCGCCGCACTAACTGCCACTACGGCAAGCCTGACTGTGGAGCAAGTGATTGCCCAAGCAGAGCAGGACGGCAAGCTGATTTTGGCGTCGGAAAAAGACTACCTGGTGAGCCTCGGCAAGCAAAACATGGCTGCATTGACAGCACAGCTTGCTGCCCGTCCGGTCGTTGCCGCTTTAACGGCAAAGCAGACCGAACAGCGCAAAGCGCCGGATACGCAAGACAAATCATCGGTCGCTGCGTTAACGGCTGACCAGAAATCAATCGCTGACCAAATCGGCATTTCCCACGCTGAGTTGGCTCAGGGCTTAGGAGTTTAAGCACATGGCACTTGTTACCAATGCAACCTTAAACGCGATGCGCGTTGCCTTTAACAAAGTTTTTGAACAGGGCAAGGTCCGGGCAAATCCGCAGTATCTGCAGGTGGCCACTGTGGTCCCCAGTACGGCAAAAAGTAACACCTATGGCTGGTTAGGTCAGTGGCCGGGCTTTCGGGAGTGGGTGGGCGATCGCGTCATCAATTCGATGAAAGAGCACGCCTATTCCATCCAGAACAAAGACTTTGAAAGCAGCGTCGGTGTGGACCGCAACGATATCGCGGACGACAACCTGGGCGTTTATAACCCGATGTTCGACGAAATGGGTTATGCCTCGGAAGTGTTCCCGGATGAACTGGTGTTCCCACTGCTCAAGGCGGGCTTCACCACACTCTGTTATGACGGCCAGTATTTCCTCGATACCGACCATCCGGTCAATACCAAAGTCGACGGCTCAGGCACCAATAATTCAGTGTCCAACGTCATTATCGACGGCGCTTATGTCGGCGAGCCTTGGTTCCTGCTCGATGTCAGCCGCTCTCTAAAACCGCTGATTTACCAGGAACGCAGCAAGCCGCAGTTTACGGCGATGGATAACCCGAACGACGAGCAGGTCTTTACCAAAAAACTGTTCCGTTACGGTGTCGACCTGCGGGCCAACGTTGGTTTCGGTTTCTGGCAGATGGCGATTGGCGTCAAGAAAGAACTGACTTACGCCACGCTGTGGCAGGCCATTGAAATGATGAGTGGTTTTAAAGCCGACGGCGGCCGACCGCTGGGTCTTGGCAAAAACAAGCTGCTGCTGGTGGTCCCGAACAGTAAACAGAAAATCGCCAACCAGATTAAGGCTCGCGATCTGATTGATGATGGCGGTGTTTCAGTCAGCAATGACCTCAAAGACAAGTTCGACGTTCTGGTCGCCGACTTCCTGTAACCCCTGGCATAGCCCCGGCGGTTGCCGGGGCTGGAGATTGTTATGTCTAAGACTTCGAAAAAAATTCTGTTGGTGACAGCTTTGGCAGACAGCTTTCGACGGGCCGGATTTGGCTTTACCGACAAAGGCACCGCGCTACTGCCCGAACAACTTACTGGTGACCAGTACCAACAAATCATTGGTGAAAAACGTCTGTCCGTACGTGAAGTTGCTGCGAACCAGATACCAGATGGCGTCGACACAAGCGCGATCCAGTCGTTGCTGGCTGGCAACGGTCAAGGCGCAACAACAGACGGCACGCAAAGTACGGTGACAGCGAACACACTGGCAGAAGCCTTTGCGCTGCTCGACCCGTCAAACCCTGACCACTTTACTCAGGGCGGTAAACCACAGCTGGATCCCTTGAGCAAAATGCTGGGCCGTCCGGTCAATAGCGGCGAGCGTGACAGCGCCTGGGACGCCTTCAAAGCGGTAGGTAGCGTCTGATGTACTGCGACCTGACAGAACTGCGCATTCGCTTTGGCCTTGACGAGATTAATCAGCTGATTGATCCGGACGGGACCGGACCGGATGAGTCGATAGCCCAGGCAGAGCTGGCAACCGCCAGTGCTTCCATCGACAGCTATCTGGCAGGTCGCTACACACTGCCGCTAACTGCTGCACCAGTGATCCTGACGGGTATTTGTGCCGACCTGACCCGTTACGCACTGTATCGCAACGGGGTGCCGGAGCTGGTCAAAGAGCGCTACCTGGCAGCCGTTCGTTGGTTACGCGACGTCGCTGACGGCAAAGCATCACTTGGATTAAGTACCAGCCAGGCAACGCCGGCCACCGATGCAGCCATTGAAATCAAAAGTGGTGGCAACGTCTGGCACCGCGACGCCAGCAAAGGGTTTATCTGATGTTACTTGCCAGCATTGCTGCGTTGTTAAGCGGCTACCAGGTGGACGGCAAAGCGGCATTTGGGGTGGTAGGCAGTGCGTTTAGCGTGGCCGGTGCCATGAAAGACGGCATCAAGCGTCCCACTGAAGCTTATGTCATCCCGCTGGCATCTGGTTTTGGGCAGGCCACGCAAGACCTTGGCCCGCTGTTACAACAATGCCGGTATGAGTTTGGCGTGGTGGTCGGGCTTCGCCTGGTCGACGACCCCAAGGGTGAAAAAGGCCCGGCGCTGATGGATCAAACAACAAAAGCGATCACGGCATGCCTGCTTGGCAGATGTCCCGCGCCTGGTGCGGACCGGATTGAAATTACCAGGGCAGAACCCATCGGCATCAAAGAAAACACGCTTTGGATGCTGTACCGATTCAAAACCATGGTGCGGGTGCACCAGGAGTAAAGCATGAAACTAACCGACAACGGTGGCCGGCGCTACGTCCTTGACGGCAAAGAAGTAAGCGAAGCCGAATATCAAAAAGCCAAGGGCAAAAAAGCACCGGCTAAAACCTCTGAAAATCAGGAGTAAGGCATGACTTTACGTGCTGAAGAAGAATTTCTGTTGTTAAAACTCAATCCTGGCGCCTACGGCACTGCACAGGCTTTAGTGGGCGCTGATGCGATTGCAGTGTTTGACGTCAACTACAGCCAGGAATTTACCAAAGAGCAGATGCAGGAAGCCCTTGGCTTCC
>CAYTSJ010000235.1:0-4164 GCA_964440385.1 uncultured Pusillimonas sp.
TGAACAGGGTAACCCCCTGCGGTCACCAACTGGCCGTTTTGGTCGACCTGAAGGCTGCCATCACGGGTGTAGGCAAACTCGCCATTGGGCAGCTCAACCTGCAGGAATCCGCGACCCGAAATGGCGATATCAAGCTGGTTACCGGTTTGCTGCAGGTTACCCTGGGAGTGGATACGTTCTGTGGCCACGGTACGCACACCCACACCCAATTGCAGCCCTGAGGGCAGCTGGTTGGCCGCACCCACCTGCGCCCCGGGCTGGCGGATGGTCTGGTACATCAGGTCTTCAAAGACCGCACGACCACGCTTGAAACCCGAAGTGCTGACGTTGGCCAGGTTATTGGAAATGACGTCGAGATTGGTTTGCTGGGCCTCAAGGCCGGTTTTTGCAATCCAGAGTGAACGAATCATGGTGTTCCTTGTCGCTGCGTGGCAGCATTTCAATAAAGATTAGCTATTGGCCGACAGTATGCCGTTGGCCCGCTCGGCGTTGCGATCAGCGTCTTGAATGACTTTCATCTGCATCTCGAACATGCGGCCGTTACGGATCAGGCCGATCATGGATTCTGCCGCGCTGACGTTGCTTTTTTCAATGAACCCCGAAGCCACCCGCACTTTCGGATCGGCGGGGGCTGCACCGGGGTTACCCCCTTCAACAAACCTGAAAAGACCGTCATCGCCCCGCTGCATGGTTTCACGGGGCGGGTTGACCAGCTTGAGCTGACCAATGTTCTGGATATCGTTGGGGTTATCACCGGCACCAAGGGCAGTAATTGCACCATCCGGCGTGAATGTGATGCTACCACGCTCGGGCACCTCGATGGGCCCACCCCCGTTCGACAATAACGGAAAGCCGGCCTGATTCACCAGAACATTCTGTTGATTGACCGCCAGATCACCGGCACGGGTGTAGGCTTCCTGGCCATCGGGGCCCTGTACGGCAAACCAGCCGTCGCCCATGATGGCCACGTCAAGCGCGTGACCTGTTTCGTGCATCGGCCCCTGCCCGAAATTGCTTCCGGGCGTTGACGCCACGGTCGCCACCCGGGTGGGCGAGGTGTTTTCTGCCACGATGGGCACGGCCCGATACGCTGACAACTGCTCGCGAAAACCTGAGGTGCCAACATTGGCCAGGTTGTTGCTAAGCACAGACTGCTCTTCCAACACCCGCGAGGCGCCACCGGCAGCGATGTAAGCAATACGATCCATAACAGCTGTTTACCCTGTTGACCTGAGACTTTTAAGCAATAGCACTTCGATTAGCGCAGGGTGATCAGGGTTTGAAGCACCTGATCCTGGGTTTTAATGGTCTGGGCGTTGGCTTGGTAGAAGCGCTGTGAAATAATCATGCGCACCAGTTCCTGGCTCATGTCAACGTTGGACTCTTCAACCGCCTGGCCACGAATCAGCGCCAGCCCGTTGGTACCTGGGCGACCCAGAATCGGTTGACCCGAAGCACCGGTTTCCACCCAGGCGTTATCGCCGACCGGTTGAAGACCGTTCAGGTTGTTGAAGTCGGCCAGGGCTACGTAGCCTGTGGTACGACGTTCGCCATTGGTGTAAACGGCAATAACAGCACCGTCACGGCCCATTTCAATATTTGAAAACTCACCGGTAGGAAAACCATCTTGGGTGAAGTTGTATGAAAAATCACCACTGAAAGAGGTTGAGTTTGTGTAGTCAAAACTTAATTTGAGATCTGCTGCTGGCGCCGCCGTACCACCTACATTGGGGATCGTAATCTCTTTTTTGTCACCCCCCGAGAGCACACCCGCTTGGGAAAACTTCATTTGGTGAGGCAGACCGGCTCCTGTGAGAGTATTGCCGTTGAAGACGTAATACACATCCCAGAGGCTTTCGGTGGCAGTCGCCTCGCGTTTGACAAAATATTGGGTCAGCTGCTGTGGATTTCCGAGAGAGTCGTAGACAGTAACAGGCAAAGAGTGAGTGTAACTGGCCGGGTCTGTGGGTGTGAATGGCTTGGCCGGGTTTACGGTAATACTTTCCAGAGCCACCAACGAATTTTTTTCTGTTGAAGTGAACGCTGCTGTATTTGCAACAGTAAAAGCCGGCGTTCCAGTTGAATTTTCAGAAAGGCTATATCCACCCGGTGCCAAAGGTGTGCCATCGTTTTTAGTCAGCGTAGCCGCGGTTCCGACCATTTTTAAAGTAACCACTTGAAATGGATCGGCAGGATTGGCAGGCGGATTTGGTCTGGCATAGATCGCGCCTGTGACCGTTTCTGTCAAATAAACAATAGGTGCTTTAGCGTTCAAATTGGTTTGTGCTGTGATCGCTGAAGAGGCAATTGGTGCAAGATTGCCTACAGGTACTGTGAGCAATTGGGTTGCCGTACCTTCGAGACCAAAACCTGTCAAACGATGCCCTTGCGCATTCACGATGTAGTTCTGGGCATCCTGGAAAAACTGGCCATTGCGGGTGTACATGACATTGCCCTGTTTGTCTTGCACACGGAACATGCCTGATGCACCATCAACCGCCAGATCAAGCTGGTTACCTGTTGTGGTGATATTACCGGCCGTAAAACGCTGGTTCACTGCAGCCACTTTAGAACCCAGACCCACCTTGGATGTGGCATAAATATCTGCAAACGCCACGGTTGAAGCTTTAAAACCCACGGTGCCCGCGTTAGAAATATTGTTACCGATGATGTCGAGCTCTTGAGAAGCCGCATTAAGACCGCTTAAACCTTGACCGAAACCCATGATTAACCCTTTAACCTATGCCTGAATACTTGAATATCTGAATACGTGTCGACTTACATGATCTTGCGGATGTCGAACAAGGACCGTGAGCCATTCAGGCCCAGATCAAGTCGCACGCCTTCAGACGCATAAGACACGCTGGAAACCTTACCGTGCGTCAGTGCTTCGGCACTGACCGGTGCACCTTCGGCACCGGAAGCGGCGACCTGAACCGTGTAAGCACCGTCGGGCAAGACATTGCCGGTATCGTCAAGGCCGTCCCACGACAAGGAAACCACGCCGGCCGGGGTTGGGCCCAGTTCCATTTGGCGAACCGCACGACCACTGCCATCAAGAATAGACACATTGACCTTCTGGGCGGGCGAAATGATATCGACACCAAACGGCGTAGCCGCTTTGGTAGTCACCCCCTCGGGGGAGGTCGTGCTGCCTAGCGACACCTTGTTACCCGTGACTAACACGCCCTTGCCAATCAGGCTGGCGGCTTGCATGGATTGCGTCATGTCGAGTTGACCCGACAGCGCCAGCAAGGTGTTGTTAAGCTGGGTGATACCGTTAACCGTTTCAAGCTGCGCCAACTGCGACGTGAACTCTGCGCTCTCCATGGGGTTGAGCGGGTCTTGGTTGCGAATTTGCGTTACCAGCAGTGTCATGAACTGGTTTTTGGCATCTTCAGCACGCTTGGAGGTTTGCGCTGTTGCCAGGGCAAGCGCAGCGGTATCGGTAGCGGCGGAAGCGTTATTCACTGTAGTCACGAGAATTTCTCCGTGGTAGGGCAGACAGCCGCCGGGCGGCTACCTGCAAAAATTTATTGCCCGATCGACAAGGTACGGGTCATGAGGCTTTTTGCGGTATTGATGACTTCTACGTTGGCCTGATACGAACGCGACGCCGACAGCATATTGACGGTTTCAGCAACGACATCGACATTTGACAGCATGACGTACCCATCTTTATTGGCTAACGGGTTTTTAGGGTCGTACTGCATGCGATGGGGCGCACTGCTTTCAAGCACTTTCGTGACTTGCACACCGCCCACTGGCGCTGCCCGACCTGCGTTTTCGCCACCCTGCGGCGTCATTTCGAAAACAACCTGACGCGCTTTGTAAGGTTTGCCATCGGGACCCGCGACGCTTTCGGCGTTAGCCAGGTTACTGGCGGCAACGTTCATGCGCTGCGACTGCGCCGAAAGGGCCGAACCTGCAATCTGGAAAATACTGATCGAAGACATAAGTTACCTTTGTTCTTACTGCTGCAGCGCGGTCTTGATACCGTTGAGGCGCTGCGAAATAATGGCCAGATCGGCTTGATATTTCATGGTGTTGTCAGCGAACTGAACACGCTCGACATCCATGTCGACGGTATTACCATCGAGCGATGGCTGGGTTGGCTGACGGTACATCAGGCCAGCGCCATCGGCTGAAGCAGACTTGGCACTA
>CAYTSJ010000236.1:0-4144 GCA_964440385.1 uncultured Pusillimonas sp.
GGGGGTAGCGTTCGCAGTGCTCATGGTGCTTTCCGTAAAAGATTAATCGTCGGCCAGACGCTTCAGTTCAGCGCGGAGTACATCCGGCGTCCAGAGGTCGGTGGTAAGAGGTTGTGGCCCTTGTTCGTTAAGGAATGCAACCAGAGGTTCGATTTCTGCGATGCCGGAGGCATACGCACGTTCAAGCGTGTCACCCAGCAGGTTTTCGTAAGCTGTGGGTTCAGTGGTGCGTGCCTGGTGGGGTTCCAGGTAGCAAGGCGTCAGGTAGCGATCCAGCATTTATTGGCCTCCGTTACGTACACGTTCTTTGATTCGCTCGCGTACGGGAATAAAGTCATAGGTGGGGAAACATTCGGTGGTGAAAACACCCCAGGCTGATCGTTCAAGTTCGACGTTGACGACGGGCAGCAGGTGTGGCGGTACTCGCAGGGTGACAATTTGACCGAACCCCATGGCGACAGTCCAGGAAACGATTTCAACGCCTTGCGGTGGGAAACGGTCCCACCATTCAGCCGCTTTCAGTTTGCCCTGGATAGCGTCAAGGTTTTGTGACTGATCGTGCTTGAGGAAGACGGTCAGCAACGTTGTGTCATTAGACATGCATGACTCCGGCGAGATTGTTCGTGAGGTCCATTCGAGGTAATAACCCAAGGAATGGCGTTTCATATGTTAAACAACGTTTTATTTCGACAAGTTTAGGTATCAATGTCCGGTCAATCTATCCGTGAAAACCCCTAAATGAACGCCGTAATTTTTATTAACCTGTTATTTTTAATGAGTTATTTTGTTGATCAAGCAAAATAAATTACCCTGAAAACAGACTTTGAAATGCGTTGCAGACACCCGCCAAAGGGTTTTCCCTGATTCTTAATTGAACGTTGAAACGATAAAGTTTGTTTATCTTGAAAAACATCAGTTCAAATATAAAACAAAAGCGTAGTTAAAGTGAACCTTTATGTCAGGTGCTGCAGTTTGCCTGATGCCTGTCACCTTAACCGGCTTTGTCGTCCAGGAGACCAACCCGATGGTTGAAATTGAATTTCGTGGCGTGCGCAAGTCTTTTCTGGACAAGCAAACGTCAAGGCCCGTGACTGCTGTCACCAACGTGTCCTTGTCAATCAAGAAGGGCGAAGTCGTTTCACTGATCGGGCCTTCAGGTTGCGGTAAAAGCACCTTGTTGAACATGGGCTCGGGCTTGTATTCACCCAGCGAAGGCGAAGTCTATGTGGCTGGACGCCGGGTTACACGCCCTGTGCGCGAAGTGGCATTCATGCTGCAAAAAGACCTGCTCATGCAATGGCGCACCATAGAAGATAACGTCGCGCTCGGCCTGGAAATTGCCGGCGTTCCTCACGAGCAGCGCATGGCTGTGGCGCACGAACTGCTGCACAAATGCCACCTCAAAGGTTTCGAAAAACATTACCCGTACCAGCTATCCGGAGGCATGCGTCAGCGCGCAGCCCTGGCACGTACACTGGCTGTCGATCCGCAGGTCATGCTGCTGGACGAGCCTTTTTCTGCGCTCGATGCCCAAACCAAAATGGTGCTGCAGCAAGATCTGGCCGAGATGCTTTTCGAGAAAAAACGTACGGCCTTGTTTATTACCCATGATCTGGTTGAAGCGGTTGCGCTGTCCGACCGTCTTCTGGTCATGAGCGAGCGTCCCGGCACCATTATTGAAGAAATTCCCATTGATTTGCCGATGCGTGAAAACCCGCTCGAGCGTCGCAAGATGCATGAAGTAGGGCCATTGGTCGGCCGCTTGATGGACTTGTTGAAAATCGGCAAGGAAGAGCATCTGCATTAACCGGCTAACCCGCCGCCGTCGCATCACATTGCTGTATCGGAACAAAGCAGGCCAGAAGCATTTACCCCATCCCTCCGGAGACACATCACATGAAAAAACTATTCGCTATTACCGCGCTCGGCGCATGTGCATTGTTCAGCACCTCGGCCGCCCTGGCTGACAATCATGGCAAAGCTGCCCAGGAAGTCACCTATCTGTTGCCAGCGCCTAAAACATTGCCGTCATTCGCGCCCTGGCTGATTGCCGAGCATCAAGGCTATTACGCCCAGGAAGGTCTTAAAGTCAATTTCGTCACCGCGAAAGGCGGTGTTGATGTGGCCAAACAAATCGGTGCCGGCAATGCCATCATCGGTGGCGCAATCGGTGACACCCCCATCATCGTTCGCGCCAATGGCATTCCGGTCAAGGCCGTGGCCGTTCTGGGTGCCGGGTCTTTGACCCTGGTGGCTTCCGATGAAGCCAACCCTATTACCAAACCTGCAGAGCTCAAAGGCAAGACTATTTCTGTCATGGCCTACACCGACACCACCTATTACGCGTTGTTAGGCACCATGCGTAAAGCCGGCCTGACCCGTAACGACGCCGATATTCAGGCCGCAGGCCCCGCCGGGGTATGGCAACTTTTTGCTTCCGGCAAGACAGAAGCCATGGCCGGTGTTGCCGACTGGGTCGTCAGTGCCCGCACTGCCGGCAAGAAAGTGGCATTGATGCCTGCCAGCGAAACTTTTGACAGCATGGCACAGGCCATTCTGGCGTCTGACGAATCCATCAAGAACAACCCTGAACTGATCCAGAAAATGGTGCGTGCCACGCTGAAAGGCATGAACCTCATCATGACCGATCTTGATAAAGCGGTGGCTGTGTATGTCGAAGCCAACCCGGCGTTCAAGGGCAAAGAAGGCGAAGTGCGTCAAATTCTTGAACTCTTCAACCAATACGTCTATGCCAGGCAGCCTGTTCTGGGCAAGATGGACCCGGCACGCCTGGCCAAGGTGCAAGACTTCTATGTTTCTGAAGGCATTGTGGCCAAGGCCTCTGCGCTTGAAGACCTGTACACCAACCAGTTTGTCGGAGGCGGTCAATGAGTTCTGGTTCATCCACGGCCAGTGTTGACGCATCCGTAGGAACCATCGCCATGACATCCCCTGTCAAAGGAGTTCGCATGTCAAGACATGCTTTCACGTTAACGTGCAGCCTTGCGGTGCTGGTCATCGTCCTGGCTGCCTGGCAGTGGGTGCCTGGCCTGCTCGGCACCCCGGAATACATCTGGCCCAAATTCACTTCGGTTGTGGAAGAGTTTTTCCGCATGTGGTCCGACGGCAATCTTCTGGAACACTTTGGCTATACCGCGCTTGAAGTGGTGCTGGGTTTCATCCTGGGTGCTTTGCTGGGCCTGTTCGTCGGTGTTGTCCTGGGTCTGTCGCCCACGACGGAATCCGTGCTGTCCCCCTACATTCTGGCCTTGCAAATTGCCCCTAAAGTGGCTTTTGCGCCCTTGTTCGTGATGTGGATGGGCTACACGATTTACCCGAAGATTCTGGTCGGGGTACTGATTGTGTTCTTTCCCATCATGATCAACGTGCTGTCGGCCATCCGTACCGTTGACCCGGATATGGTCAATCTGGTGCGGACCTTGAATGCAACCCGTTGGCAAATTTTCCGTCTGGTCGAGTTTCCGTCGTCGTTACCCGCCTTGTTTTCGGGGCTGCGTATCGGCTCGACCCTGGCGGTCATTGGTGTGACGGTAGGTGAACTGGTCGGCGGCAACAAAGGGCTGGGCTTCTTGCTGGTTGACTCTGAAGGGCAGGGCAACACCGCCGGCGTTTTTGTGGCCATTTTCGGGCTCACCGTGATCGGTATTGTGGCGTATGCCGTGGTCGTATGGGCCGAGCGTCGCTGCCTGCACTACATTCCGAAAATCAACACCACCACGGCTTAAGGGTTCATCATGCATCAACAGATCAACAATGCAGCCCAGGTTGCTGCCAAAGTGCTGGCCGGTCGCCGTGTGCTGGTGACCGGTGCGGCGCGAGGTCTCGGTTTTGACATTGCACGACTTGCGTGTCATGCCGGTGCCAGGGTCGTCATGGCCGACATCCTTGAGGCCGAACTTGAAAACGCGAAAGCGCGTCTCAACGCCGAAGGTTTTGACGCCCAAACGCTGGTCTTCGATCAATCCAATCCTGTTTCCATCAAGGCGTGTGCTGAACAGGCGGCGCTTTTACTGGGCGGGCTTGACGGTCTTGTCAACAATGCGGCCATTACCAATTCGGGTGGCAAGAGCATGGAAGAACTTCAGGTCGATACCTTCGATCGTGTGCTCACCGTCAATGTCAG
>CAYTSJ010000237.1:0-4137 GCA_964440385.1 uncultured Pusillimonas sp.
GGAGGGTCTGCCGACCTGACCGGCTCGAATCTGACCGACTGGAAAGGGGTCAAACCTGTTCGCGCTACGTCTGACGGCCTGCAGTTCGGTCGTCACATCAATTACGGTGTGCGCGAATTCGGTATGGCTGCCATCATGAACGGCATGGCCTTGCATGGCGGCTATCTGCCTTTCGGCGGCACTTTCCTGACGTTCTCTGATTACTCCCGTAATGCCTTGCGCATGGCTGCACTCATGAAGCAGCGCGTGGTCCATGTTTTCACACATGACTCGATTGGTCTGGGTGAAGATGGTCCGACTCACCAGCCTGTCGAGCACGCGGCCAGTTTGCGCCTGATTCCCAATCTGCACGTCTGGCGTCCTTGTGACACCACCGAAACCGCCGTGGCATGGGTTCAGTCGGTGTCGCGTCCTGGCAGCATTGGTATGGATGTGCGTGCGGGCGGCCCTTCCGCGTTGTTGCTGTCACGGCAAAATTTGCCGTTCGTTCCACGTGACGAGGCCACGCTGGCTTCGATTGCCCGTGGCGGGTACGTCTTGTCTGATGCCGCCGGTTTCAAGGCCGTTATCATTGCCACAGGTTCTGAAGTGAGCGTCGCCCTGGCTGCCCAGCAAGTCCTGGCCGATAAAGGTGTCCCGGTACGCGTTGTCTCCATGCCCTGCACCGAAGTATTCGATGGCCAAGATGCCGCCTGGAAAGCCAGCGTCTTGCCTGCGGGTATTCCTCGGGTCGCGGTTGAAGCAGGCGTTACCGAGGGTTGGTACAAGTATGTCGGGCTTGACGGTGCCGTTGTTGGTCTTGATACCTTCGGCGAGTCGGCTCCGGCAGGGGTGTTGTTCAAACATTTTGGTCTGACCGCCGAACACGTTGCGGCGGCAGTCGAACAGGTTCTATAAACAGGAGATTTACCATGGCAATTCGCGTAGCGATCAACGGATACGGTCGTATCGGCCGCAATATTTTGCGTGCCCACTACGAAGGTGGCAAAAAGCACGACATTGAAATCGTAGCTATCAATGACTTGGGTGATCCTAAAACCAATGCTCACCTGACACGTTACGACACCGCACACGGCAAATTCCCCGGCACTGTCGACGTTGATGGCGACTACCTGGTTGTTAACGGTGACAAGATCCGTGTTCTGGCCAACCGTAATCCTGCTGAATTGCCCTGGGGCGAGCTGGGTGTAGACGTTGTGCTCGAGTGCACCGGCTTTTTTACCAGCAAGGCCAAAGCGGGCGCGCATATTCAAGGCGGGGCCAAGAAAGTCATTATTTCGGCCCCTGGCGACAAAGATGTTGACGCCACTGTGGTTTACGGCGTTAACCACAACGTCCTGAAAGCTTCTGATACCGTTATTTCGAACGCCTCATGCACTACCAACTGTCTGGCACCGCTGGTATTGCCTTTGCACCAGAAGCTGGGGGTAGTGAACGGCCTGATGACGACCATCCACGCCTACACCAATGACCAGGTCCTGACCGACGTCTATCACTCAGATCTGCGTCGCGCACGTTCGGCAACGTCCAGCATGATCCCTACCAAGACCGGCGCAGCCTCTGCCGTGGGTCTGGTATTGCCTGAACTGAACGGCAAGCTCGATGGTTACGCCATGCGTGTGCCCACCATCAACGTTTCTATCGTTGACCTGTCGTTCGTAGCGGCTCGTGAAACCAGCGTTGAAGAAGTGAACGCCATCCTGAAAGAAGCCGCTGCATCGGGCCCGCTTAAAGGTATTCTCGACTATAGCGACGAACCCCTGGTTTCAGTTGACTACAACCACACGCCTGCATCGTCTACCGTTGACTCTGGCCTGACCAAAGTGTCCGGTAATCTGGTCAAGGTCTGCTCGTGGTACGACAACGAGTGGGGCTTCTCGAACCGTATGCTTGACACCACCATCGCCCTGATGTCTGCCAAATAAGACTTTAGTTGCGATGTCCAAGGGCGGGTAAATCCCGCCCTTGCGCTGTCTGCTTCCTTTCAATCTGTTTTCCCTGATTCCCATGTCTAACGTTCAAACCCTCTCTGCGCTGGCAAAAGCCAATCAACTGGCCGGCAAACGCGTCTTCATTCGTTCAGACCTGAACGTACCGTTCAACGATGCCCGTGAAATTACCGAAGACACCCGTATCCGTGCTTCACTGCCTGCAGTGCGCCTGGCCCTTGATGCCGGTGCTGCAGTCATGATCACGTCGCACCTGGGCCGCCCCACTGAAGGCACGGTCAATGCGGATGACTCGCTGGCACCAGTCGCAAAACGCATGGCTGAATTGCTGGATGTCGAGGTTCGTCTGGTCGCCAACTGGGTTGACGGTGTTGACGTTGCGCCTGGTCAGGTCGTCATGCTTGAAAATGCCCGTTGCAATGTGGGTGAAAAGAAGAACGATGAAGCCTTGTCCCGCAAGATGGCGGCACTGTGCGATATTTATGTGAATGACGCTTTCGGTACAGCCCACCGGGCTGAAGCGACCACGCACGGTATTGCCCGTTTTGCACCCATTGCATGCGCGGGCCCCTTGCTGGAAGCCGAGCTTGACGCGCTGGGCCGTGCACTTGAGCAGCCCAAGCGTCCGTTGGTAGCCATTGTTGCCGGTTCCAAAGTATCGACCAAACTGTCGATCCTGCGTTCGTTGGCCGATAAGGTTGACCAACTGGTCGTCGGGGGCGGCATTGCCAACACTTTCATGTTGGCGCAAGGTTTGCCTATCGGTAAATCGCTGGCTGAACCGGATCAGGTCGAAGAAGCACGTGCTGTCATTGACCTGATGCAAAAACGTGGCGCAGGCGTGCCAATCCCGACAGATGTGGTGTGTGCCAAGGCGTTCAGCGCCGACGCCCAGGCGACCGTCAAGGCCGCTGCCGATGTCGCCGAAGATGACATGATTCTGGACATTGGTCCGGATACCGCCAAGACACTTGCGGACATTTTGCAACAGGCAGGCACCATCGTCTGGAATGGCCCTGTCGGCGTGTTCGAATTCGACGCCTTCGCCAACGGGACTAAAGTAGTTGCCCAGGCCATTGCCGATTCAGCAGGGTTCTCGATCGCGGGCGGTGGCGATACGCTGGCTGCGATTGCCAAATACAACATTGCCGGGAAGGTCGGTTACATCTCTACGGGTGGCGGCGCCTTCCTTGAGTTCCTCGAGGGCAAGGTCCTGCCAGCGGTCGATATTCTGCAGCAGCGCGCTGCCGGCTAATTGTTTACACACCATGTCGAAAACCCAACGCTTGTCTCGAACCCATCCCGATCAGTTGCTGGTCGGGTTAGTGTCTGTTTCTGATCGCGCCTCGTCGGGCACGTATGAAGATCAGGGTATACCTGCCTTGCAGACCTGGCTTGAAGGTGTGCTGGTCAACGGCGCGCAGTTTGTCACCCGCTTGATCCCCGACGAGCAAGCGCTGATTTCTGCCACACTGGTTGAGCTGGTTGATGAAGCGGGTTGCGACCTGGTGCTCACCACCGGGGGTACCGGGCCAGCGCGACGCGATGTGACGCCAGAGGCAACCCTGGCCATTGCCACCAAAACCATGCCGGGTTTTGGCGAACAAATGCGTCAGATCAGTCTGCAGTTCGTGCCTACCGCGATTTTGTCGCGTCAGGTGGCCGTGATTCGCGAAACGGTCGACCACGCGGCCCTGATCATCAATCTGCCCGGCCAGCCCAAGGCCATCCGCGAGACCCTCGAAGGTCTTAAAGACGAGCAGGGTAAAACGTTGGTCGCCGGCATCTTTGCCGCCGTTCCGTATTGCATTGATCTGATCGGCGGCCCCTACATTGAAACCCGTGAACAGGTGGTCAAAGCCTTCCGTCCGAAATCGGCGGTTCGGGTAAAATGACCCCTATTATTTATTCTTTCTGATCAGGAGTCTTTCCATGGCCCTCGTTTCCATGCGTCAGTTGCTCGACCATGCTGCCGAAAACGGTTACGGTATCCCCGCATTCAACGTCAACAACCTGGAACAGGTCCAGGCCATCATGGAGGCCGCGCACGAAACCAACAGCCCGGTCATCATGCAGGCGTCAGCGGGTGCCCGTAAATACGCCGGTGAAGGCTTCCTGAAATACCTGATTCAGGCCGCTGTCGAAAGCTATCCTCATTTGCCGGTTGTCATGCACCAAGATCATGGTC
>CAYTSJ010000238.1:0-4113 GCA_964440385.1 uncultured Pusillimonas sp.
GTGCGGCGATTGCCTTGGTGGGCCCCACCGGTGTGGGTAAAACCACCACTGTAGCTAAATTGGCGGCTCGGTGCGTCAAGCGCCTGGGGCCCGACAACGTGGTGCTGCTGACCACCGATACCTATCGTATTGGTGCACACGAGCAGCTGCGCCTTTACGGGCAAATGATGCGAGTGCCCGTACATGTGGTGCAAGACGGGGTCGAATTGCGTCGTATCCTGGCATCCGTAGGGCGACATCAGACCATTCTGGTCGATAACGTGGGTATCAGCCAGCGCGATCGTTATGTGGCTGAACAGGCCAGCATGCTGGCTCAGGCCGGTCGCGAAATTACCCGCTTGTTGGTACTGAATGCCTCAAGTCATGGCGACACGCTTGACGAAGTGGCACGTAGTTACACCAATGATGGTGGCACACCACTGCGCGGTTGCATCATTACCAAAGTCGACGAAGCCACCCGTTTAGGGGCGTCGCTCGATACAGCCATTCGCTATCAGTTGCCGGTCTGCTACATCTCTGACGGTCAGAAAGTACCCCAGAATCTGGCGTATTTGTCCGCATCCGAACTGGTTGACCGTGCTTTGGTCAAGCCGCAGCAATCACAGGCGCTTTACGCACCTTCAGAAGCTGATTTCGCTGCACTGATGTCGGTTGCCAAGCCTGTTGAAGAGACCGCCGAAGAACAAGAAAAGAAACGTCGCCAGCTCTTGCCCAAGTTACTGACAGTTGCCGGTGGTCTGACCGACTCTGTTGCCGTATCAGATATTGAAACGGCCTGTGTCGAGATGGACAACGATCTGTTGGCGTCGGAAAGCTACGAGCTCTGGCGTGGCTATTTCAAAGGCGATATCACAGACAGCGTGCAATCACTGGGCATGCACCTGATGCGCGCAGCACAGAACGAATTTGTCAGCCAGCAGAACGAGTATCTACTGGCCTTGCACGACCACATTGCCCTGCGTGAGGCCGATAACCGTGTCTGCGGTCGCTTGCGTGCGACCGTATTGTGTACCGAGCGTGGAACCCCTTGGGTCTCACCGTACCAGCAGCTCACGCTGGCCGATGGCTGGCGCGCCTCGGATGGTAATTCGGCCTTGCAGCCGCCTGGCAACATAGAAGCTTTGCTTGATCAGATCAGTTGGCTTGCCGATTCGGCACCAGGCTTCCCGTTACTGCATGTTTTCGATCAGGCCACTCAGGCGGTGTGGTACGCGGTGTCGGGTGCGGGTGCCGACTGGTTGTCGCCGTGCCCCGCAACGACCAAGGTGTACGACGATGGTTGTGCCACGACTGTCGGTGCGGTTGCCAAAGTGGTTGATTATCACCCCGTCGGCGCGTTGGGCGATTTGCTTGATCTTGCCGACATTCAAGGAGTAGAGCGTGGGCATTTAGTGGTTTGGGTGGGTGTTCAGCCCGTCGAGCTGGTGTCCCGGCAAGCCGGGACCTTACCTGTTTTGCTGGTTGCCGCTCGCGTTGTCGATCGTGAGCAAGGCAATGTCCTTCGAACAGTTCATGGGCTTGGTCATATCCGTTCGGGGGCGGTTTCCCCTGAACGTCTGGCGATGGCTTTGCTGGTGTCAGCCGAGCAAAAATCAGCTTTGAAGCTGGCGGCGCGCTGGTGGCCCATGCTGGCGCCACGTCAATGGTCCGATGCCTCGCAAAAACGTGCGATGACAGCAGCCCAGCTGGGTCTGGTTACCTGGCATGCACTTCAGAACGTCAATGCGCCCAATTTGCGTCATGCGCTTCATGGTCTGGCCGGCACTGAAAAGCCTACGCAGTTGGCCGCTGTGTCTGCCATGATGAAGCTGTTTACCCTGAAAGAAATGACGGTGTAAGATCGGAAATTTGAACGAAACACGTGTTCAACTTGATGACTGCCCCGATGGGGCAGTCATCATTGTGGCCTACAGGTTTTCAAATAATTCGCTTCTTGAGCTGCTGGCGACAGATTGCTTAACCTGCTTTTACCGGCTTAAGGCGGGGTTGATTCGGCGTAAGAGCAACGGTTTTTGACTTGCCGCTGGCGTCGTAAACCTCAGTGGGAGAGACTTCACCAGAGCTGGACAGCCGCTGGAGGGTTTCAAGAAGAAGGGTGTTCTGTTGCAATAACAGGGAAATGGTTACCCCATTAGACTCGTTGTTACGCTTTGCGGTAATAGCCAGGTCAAGTAACTTGTCAAGTTCAACTGAAACGGCCGGGTAATCTTGAGCGGCTTGCGCAAGACCCTGGGTGCCAGACGGGTAACCCATTGACACTAATAGGCTGTCACGGGCATTAGAAGCTTCTGTAATTTGTGCTGCTGAAGCTGCTTTTTTTTCAGAGCAAACCACCAGCTCGTCGGGCTGGCCAGACTCAAGAATTTGAGCCTCTTTTTCTAGAATCTGAATAAAATGCAAAACAAGCGCTACCTCTTCCTGGATGGAAGACAGCAGCGCTTCCGGAGCGTTTTGCGTATTCATAGACAAGCTTTACTTCAGAAGCTCGCGAGCGCTTGATAACAGGGAGTCTGCGATACGCTCGGGGTTAACCTTAAGTTGGCCAGAGGCGATAGCATCACGAATTTGCTGCACTTTGGCCATATCAATATCGTTATCGCTGCTTTCAAGGCTGGATAACTGGCGAGCCGTGCTGCTGAGATCAACAGGGCTTTTGCTGGATGCGCTTGAGCTGGTTTGCGCGCCGGTCGCGCCTGGGCGTGACGGGGCAACAGTACTAACGACTGCATTGCCTAATGAGGGTGAAATTTTCATGTGCTGCTCCGGTAAGCGAGGCTTGACGAATGCCCCTGTTGTTTAGAGTAACGGCAAACGACCGCGAGACTTTAGCACAGCCCATGAATCGACCTGCTTCAATCTTAAAACACATCGCAGATTTGTTAGTACATTGCCATGCTCAGGAACACCCATGATTTTACATTGGAATGAGCACAGTTTGACCATTCAAGACGGTTGCGGTCACGGTTTGGCCTGAGGCCGTACGAACCTGAATTTGAGTTCCTGGCTCGCCGGCCTGCAGCGCGTGTCCTTCCGAAGTTGCAACAAAACCAACGCCGCGCACTTCAATTTTGACGCGTTGCCCACGTTCAACAGAGGCTGGGCTGCGCAGAGACGATGCCTTGATGGGACGTCGTGCCGCCAATCGCTGTGTGGTGATGTACCCCACAATCTGGCCGGGGTCGGTCAGGCTACCAGCCGGTACCCGAAGCAGGTCGCCCTGGATGGGGATGAGGTCATCCAGCGATAGCACGGTACCCGCATTGATGGTGCGTGATGTCACGTAATAGGCCCCGTCAATGGTGGCGCTTGCTTGTGTGTAAGCAACCCATTTGGCAGGGGTGGTGCAACGAATGCCAATGTTCATCCGGCTTTTCAAACCTTGTTGGCCCGACATGAAAACTTCAAATTCGTGGCATTCGGGTTGGCGTTTGATGTCCGGAGTGGCAATGTTCAGGTTTAATTTACCTGGCCAGCTGACGGCCATATCTTCGATGAAGAACCTGATCTGTTCCATTAAAGCAACAGTGGCATCGTTCTTGGCTGATTCGTCCGGGTTGATGGGGGTGTTGTTTGTGGCCTGAGCGGGGGGCTGCGTAGCGTTGCTCGAGTTGCTTGACGCGGTGGTTGTCGTTTCGTCGGGGCTGTTACTTGCGGGGGGCGTAGAAGGCTGCGCAAACGCCCCTGAAAAAAAAATCGCAGTCGATGCGCACAGCAACAGGGAAGCGAGCAGGTTGGCAATAGTCTTGGGCATTTTGTTATTGTAAGTGCACGCAAAACACCCCAAAAAGGGAATTAGACAATAATTCGTCGTCTGTTTCGTACTTTAAGTTGCCAGGCACTGGGTTAATATATTTTTGTGGGTTAACGTCTGAACTTTGTTAAAGTTTAGGTTACTAACCAAACAAATTGATTCTACAGGTAATGTCATGGTTGACCGTCTCGAGGCAGAATTCAAGTTTAACCAGGGTGCGGTGCGTTTGCGCCAGCAGCGCCAGGAAGTTCTGGCAGCCAATATTGCCAATGCCGACACACCCAACTACAAAGCGCGTGATTTTGATTTTGCCACAGCGTTAAAAGAGGCGGTCGGGCAGGGTGGCATGCAGCTTCCCAATA
>CAYTSJ010000239.1:0-4096 GCA_964440385.1 uncultured Pusillimonas sp.
ACAGACTTGGATGCCACCAAGCATATGTAGGTTGGTACGCCCGAAGAGGGTGGCTATTGGGTCGAGCCCGCATCCTACGAATTCGAATTGGTCAAATACAAAGCGGCACTTGAAGAGAAAAAACGCCAGCAAGAGCAAGAAGACCTAAACGGTAACTGGTGAGGCCAAGATGATCGAATTTATCGAACTGGCCAAGACGTGTGCGCCAGACATTCACACAACGACGATTGCCGCGATTGTTAGGCATGAATCAAATTTCAACCCTTTGGCCATCGGCGTAAACGGCAAGGCCGGTCGCTCAATTTTCCCCAAGACACGTGAGCAGGCCGTTGAAGAAGTCAAAAAGCTTCAGGCACAAGGGGCGAGTTTTGATGCTGGTTATGGACAGATCAATAACGCAAACTGGAACTGGCTAGGGATTACGCCTGAGAACGTCTTTGACCCCTGTACGAACCTCAAAGCCGCGCAGCGAGTCTTGGCCAAATGCTACGCAGGCGCGAGTAAAACGTACCAAGGCCAGAACGCTTTGCATGCAGCGCTCAGTTGCTACAACACGGGCAACTACACCAACGGTTTTAAGAATGGCTATGTGCGCAAAGTGCTTGCTGGCGCGGGGTTAAAAGTGCCAGCGCTGACCGATGTACCTGCCACCCAGTCAGCGCTTGATACGCAAAGACCCGCAGATAAACAGACCGAAGAGCCTGCTGCACAAAGTCGTAATGCAGACGCTTTTTCACAATCGCGACCTGACGCATTTGCTCAACCCAAACCCGACGCGTTCCAGGAAACACTGCCCGCCCGCAGAACAGTCGGCACCATTCGCTACAACACCTACCACGTTCGATAGAACCGGCTTTTCTTCAGCCCAATAGCTCCTTTTTTTCATTTCAACACCGGCATTGCCATTCCCCTTAATCACTCTCTTCAATTAGAGGCTTTTATGCACACCACTTTAAACACATCTCCTTTGTTTTTTACGACCACCTCCGGCCAAGCGCTGTTCAAAGTTCTTTTCCTACTCTGCCTTGGTGCCCTGATGCTTTTCTTACCTGAACTTGGGTTTGCTCAGACAGGCGGGGGGTTGGCTAAAGCCACCTCAACCATGGAAAAGTTGCGCGACTGGCTGTGGCTGATTATTCCGATTGTGTGTCTGATCGCTGGCGGTCTTCTTGGCGCTGCATACAGCATGGATTTGATCCGCAAAGACACGTTGTACATGTGGACAGGCGGTGTCATTTTCACGGGTCTGGTTGCCGGCGGCATTATTGAACTGGTGTTCTGATGGCCTCCGCCAAGCCCACCAGCGCTGCGGCTCCTCCTAGCACAGTGCCGGTTTCAGCAATTCCAGAAAACCACGTCAGGCTCTTCAAAGGGGCAACCCGCGTGGCAACCATCAAGGGCGGCGTTCCCGCCCGACCCTTCGTCATCATGATGTGTGTCATCGGGTTTCTGGCCATGTTCACGATCTGGTTGCTGCTGTTGATCCCGGTCATCTATCCCATCATGGCGGTCATCAGCCGTCATGACGATCGGGCTTTTTGGACGCTTGAGCTATGGATACGAACCAAATTGTTCGCAAAAAACAAGAGTTTTTGGAATGCCATCTCGTTCACACCAACACCGTATCACCGCCGACGTGGATGGTGCAGACAAAAGGACCACTAACCCATGAATTACCCTGCGGATCTTCGACGACCGACCTTTGAACCCAGTGTTTCCGAACATGTCCCCTACTCTCATCACGTAACGCCAACCATCATTTCAACCAAGTCTCTGGAATATCTCTCGGTCTGGCGCATTGGTGGCCGAACATTCGAGGGGTTTTCTCAAGCAGATATGGCGGCATGGCGTGAAGAGCTCAACAACGTCATTCGCGGCTTTCCCAACGGGGTCGGGCTTTACACCCACCTGATCCGTCGCCGAGCCATGGAATATCCAGAAAGTGAGTATCCCGACTGGTTTTCACGCGAGCATGACGCCGCCTATCGGCGCATGTTTGAAGGCAAACCCCCGATGGTGAACGACCTTTATCTGACGGTTAGCTTGCGGATGATGGTTGATTCCTCCATGAAGCTGTTCTCTCGCATGGAACGTCGCTCTGCCAAAGACATTGAGGCTTGGCAAACCAAAGCGATCGAACAGCTTGACGATATCAACCGCAAGTTGCAAGGTAGCCTCAAACGGTATGCCGGTGAATTGCTGGGCATTGTCACTCGTGGCAAGGGACAGTTTTCAGAACCGGCCGAGTTTCTGGGTTTGCTGCTTAATGGCATTAAACAACCCGTACCTGCGCTGGAATCCCGGATCTGTAATTACTTGCCCATTGCACGCCCATTTTTTTCACTCCATGGGCACCAGGGCGAATTACGGGGTCCAGATTGGTCACGACGATTTGTGATGGTTGAGATTCGGGACTATCCCTCAAGTACCCCACCTGGCCATCTGAATGACCTACTCACGCTTCCCTTTGAATTTGTCTTGACCCAATCGTTCTGTGCAATGTCACGGGCCGAGGGCAGAGCTGCGATGGTTCGTCAGCGACGCTGGCTGAGTGATTCCGGGGATGACTCAAAGACTCAAATTGCTGAAATTGATCTGGCACTGGACGATCTGGCTGCAGGCAAGCTGGTAATGGGCGATCACCACGCCACCATGATGATCTTCGGTGAAACGGGTGAGGAAACACTGCGATATGCGGCCGATGCCGTTGGTGTATTCAGTGACAACATGATCATTGCTCGCCCTGTCGATCGCGCACTGGTCGCGGCCTGGCGTGCGCAGCTGCCCTGCAATTGGTTATGGCGGCCTCGCCCTGCCGCCATTTCCTCACTGAACTTTCTGAGCTTTTCTGGACTGCATAACTATCTATTCGGAAAACCGAACGACAACCCCTGGGGGCCTGCCGTCACGATGCTCAAAACGAACAGTGGTACGCCCTATTTCTTTAACTTTCACACCTCCTTGGCAGAGGCAGATGAAACAGGCGCAAGACGTCTGGGTAATACGATGCTTATCGGGCAGTCGGGTACTGGCAAAACCGTACTGCTCGGTCACCTCATCACCCAAGCGCGCAAGTTCAACTACACCTGTGCGGTATTTGATAAAGATCGCGGTCTACAGGTAGCCATCGAGGCCATGGGCGGCAAGTATTTTGCTCTGCAGCTGGGTAAGCGCACGGGTTGGAACTATCTCCAATTGGAGCCAACCGACCGTAATACCGCGCTGATGCGCAAACTAACCCAGCAGCTTGCAAGCGTTGGCGGTAAAGAACCATCCCAGAACGATCAACGCACGATCGCCAAGGCCATCGAACGACTCACCCAGTTTGTTGACCGTGCTGACAGAAGGCTATCGACCTTGCTGCAATTTCTGCCTTCGGCCGCATCGCAAGATACCGACGAGCTTAGCCTGCGCGAACGGCTTGAGCGCTGGTGTGATGGTCATGAATACGGTTGGGTATTTGACAACCCGTCCGATGAGCTGGATCTGTCACGGCACGATCTGTTTGGCTTTGACCTGACAGAGTTTCTCGAAGCTGGGCCAGTGCGCGACGCCGCTTTGACGTACTTGATTTTCAGGACCGAGTCGATGATTGACGGTCGACGTTTTGCCTACGTGTTTGACGAAGTGCAGCACCCGCTCAAGGTGCCCTACTTTCAAGACATGATGCAAAACAAGTCACGCACGATTCGTAAACAGAACGGTGTGTTCATCTTTGCTACTCAGGAACCCGGTGCCATTCTGGAAAACCCTGTCGGCAAATCGCTGGTGCAACAGTCGGCCACCTGCGTTTACCTACCCAACACCAAAGCAACGGCCGATGAGTACATCGACGGCTTCAAGCTAAATCAAGCCGAGTTTGAACTGATTAAAGGATTGGGCGAATTCAGCAGACGTTTTGTTGTAAAGCAAGGTGAGGCCATTGTCACGGCCCAGCTTGATCTGTCCACCTGCCCGGATGCACTCATGGTGTTCTCCGGGTCCGAAGATTTAGCCCAACTGGCAGAGGCCGCTCGAACACAGGCAGGACCCGATCCTAAAGACTGGTTACCGGTGTACTGCGACAAAGTCAAAGCCCTTAAAAAGTAAAGGAACA